>NZ_JBEHZD010000202.1:0-12335 GCF_040240285.1 Streptomyces sp. HSW2009
CGGGCGCCCGGCGGCTCCGCCCCGGCGCCGGAACCGGTCACCGCGCGACAGGTGCCGCGCCCGTACCACCGTGCGATGGCGCCGGTCGGCAAGGTCTTCTTCGACCGCCCCGAGGGGCCGACGGTCTGCTCGGGGACCGTGGTGCGCGACCCGGCCCGGCCCGGCAGGTCCAACCTGGTGTGGACGGCGGGCCACTGCGTGCACTCCGGGGCGCGCGGCAACTGGATGCGCAACATCGTCTTCGTACCGGCCTACAACGACCTGGGCCGCGCGGCAGGGCGGGTCGGCGCGGCCCCGCCGCAGGACGTGAGCCCGTACGGCGTGTGGTGGGCCGACTGGTCGCAGACCTCGGCCGGCTGGCTGCGGCACGGCGGGGCGCACGGGGACGCGGCGGGCTCTGCGTACGACTTCGCGGTGTTGCGCGTACGGCCCGAGGGCGGCGGGGGCGCCTCGCTTGAGGAGACGGTGGGCGCGGCGGTCCCCGTGTGGTTCGGGGCGCCGCCGGCCGACCGGATCAGCGGCGTCAGCGTGTACGGCTATCCGGCGGCCGACCCCTACGACGGGGCGCGGATGTTCCGCTGTACGGGGCCGCCCGGCCGGTACGCACCGGCCCGGCGCGCGCCCGGCCTGTACCGGGTCGGCTGCACCATGACCGGCGGCGCGTCCGGCGGCGGCTGGTTCGTGGACCGCGACGGCGCCACCGTCCTCGTCTCCAACAGCGCGATCGCCGCCACCCGCCACACCTGGTTGGCCGGCCCCCGGCTGGGCCGCGCCGCGTGGGAGGTCTTCGACGCGGTCAGCCGGCGGCCGAGCGGGCGGTGAAGGGCTCGCGCCTCTGCCTCTGGACGGGGCGCCCGGGCGGGCGGTGAAGGCTGTCGCGTCCTGGCGCGCGCCCGAGCGGGTCCCGTCCCTGCGGGTCCCGCTGCCCATCCCCGGCCCCGTTCCAGCACGGCTCCGCCCCACCGGGGTCCCGCCCCAGCGGAGGTACGCGGCGGGGCGCGTACGGAGCCACTCGGGCCGCCCCTCCGTAGACCGGGCGAAGCCACCGGGCCGCCCCCCACGGAGCCGCGCCCCCACGATCCGGCGGCTCTAGGGAGGGGCGGCCGGGGTCCTGGGGGCCGCCAGAACCGCCCCACCAGGGCGTTCTTAGGCACTGTCCACAGCCAGCCGGGGTGCCTGTGGATAACCTCCGGGGGTACCCCTTCCCCTCGTAGAATGCACGAATGACTCCCCCTCCCCTCGATGACGACCTCGGCGGCGCCTTCGCGGCGCCCGGAGCGTCCGACGTGCCCGCCGCCGATGCGCCCGGCGGGGCCGGCGACCCAGCAGGGACCGACGCCCCGGGGGCCGGCCCCGCGGCGGACGGCGCCGGCGGGCGGGCCGGTTCGCGGGCCGCCGAGGTGCTGCGCCGGATCTTCGGCTACGACGCGTTCCGCGGTCAGCAGGAGGAGATCATCGAGCACGTCGTCGCCGGTGGCGACGGGCTCGTGCTGATGCCGACCGGCGGCGGCAAGTCGCTGTGCTACCAGATCCCCGCGCTCGTCCGCCCGGGCGTGGGCGTCGTCATCTCACCGCTGATCGCCCTCATGCAGGACCAGGTGGACGCGTTGCGGGCGCTCGGCGTACGGGCCGGATTCCTCAACTCCACGCAGGACTTCGAAGAGCGGCAGGTCGTGGAGGCGTCGTTCCTCGCCGGCGAGATCGACCTGCTCTACCTCGCGCCGGAGCGGCTGCGTACGGAGTCCACGCTGCGGCTGCTCCAGCGGGGCACGATCTCGCTGTTCGCCATCGACGAGGCGCACTGTGTCGCCCAGTGGGGCCACGACTTCCGCCCGGACTACCTGGCCCTCTCCACCCTGCACGAGCGCTGGCCGACGGTGCCGCGGATCGCGCTCACGGCGACGGCCACCGAGGCCACGCACGAGGAGATCGCGGTACGGCTCAACCTCAAGGACGCCCGGCACTTCGTCGCCAGCTTCGACCGCCCGAACATCCAGTACCGGATCGCGCCGAAGAACGAGCCGCGGAAGCAACTCCTGCATCTGCTGCGCAACGAGCACCCGGGCGAAGCCGGCATCGTCTACTGCCTCTCGCGCGGTTCGGTCGAGAAGACCGCCGAGTTCCTGGTGCGCAGCGGCATCGACGCGCTGCCGTACCACGCGGGGCTCGACCCGCAGGTGCGCGCGGCCAACCAGGCCAGGTTCCTGCGCGAGGACGGCGTGGTGATGGTCGCGACCATCGCGTTCGGGATGGGCATCGACAAGCCCGACGTGCGGTTCGTCGCCCACCTCGACCTGCCCAAGTCCGTCGAGGGCTACTACCAGGAGACCGGGCGCGCCGGCCGTGACGGGCTGCCGTCCACGGCCTGGCTCGCGTACGGGTACCAGGACGTCGTCCAGCAGCGGAAGATGATCGAGGGCTCCGAGGGCGACCTCGCGCACCGGCGGCGGCTCGGCGCGCACCTGGACGCGATGCTCGCCCTGTGCGAGACGGTCGACTGCCGCCGGGTGCGCCTCCTCGCGTACTTCGGCGAGGAGTCGAAGCCCTGCGGCAACTGTGACACCTGTCTGTCCCCGCCCGACTCCTGGGACGGCACGGTCGCCGCCCAGAAGCTGCTGTCCACGGTGGTGCGGCTGGACCGCGAGCGGCGGCAGAAGTTCGGCGTCGGGCAGATCGTGGACATCCTGCTCGGCAAGAAGACCGCCAAGGTCATCCAGCACGACCACGACACCCTGTCGGTCTTCGGCATCGGCACGGAGCTGCGTGAGGCCGAATGGCGGGGTGTGGCACGGCAGTTGCTGGCTCAGGAGCTGCTGACGGTGGAGGGCGAGTACAGCACGCTGGTGCTCACCGAGCTCAGCGGTCAGGTCCTCGGCGGCCAGCGCAAGGTGCCGCTGCGGCGCGACCCGGAGCCGGCCAAGCGGGCCACCAGGTCCGAGCCGAAGGGCGGCGGTTCGCGCCGGGCCCCGGCCGTCGACCTGCCGGAGTCCGCGGTGCCGGTCTTCGAGCGGCTGCGGGCCTGGCGCGGCGCGACCGCCAAGGAGCTGGGCGTGCCCGCGTACGTGATCTTCCACGACGCCACCCTGCGCGAGATCGCCACGCTCGCCCCCAGCACGCTCGACGAACTCGGCACGGTCACCGGCGTCGGCGAGAACAAGCTCGCCAAGCACGGGCAGCCGGTCCTGGACGTTCTGGCGGAGCTGCGCGGCGAGGGTGCGCTGAGCACGGGTGGCGGTGACGCGGGCACGGCGGACGCGGGTACGGGAGCGGGCGCGGACGCCCGTGCGGGCGAGGCCGCGGAACCTGCCTCCGGGGCCGACGCTGGTACCGGCCGCGGTGCCGGCCGGACAGGCAGCACGGGCGGCGGCTCGCGGGGAGCGGCCGGTGCGGGGCGCACCGCGGGCGGCCGGACAGGGGGTCAGGCGGGGGTCCAGGCAGGCGGTCAGACTGCCGGCCACTCGGGGGCTCAGGCCGCCGACCCGGGTGGCTACGACTGGTCGGCCGAGGAACCGGAGCCGGAGCCGCCGTTCTGGGACGAGGACATGTAGGGGGGCGAGGACGGTGTAGGGGCGTACGACGTGTAGGGGTGTGCGGGGGCGCGTACGGGATCATGGGGCGCACCACCGCAGGGCCGGGCGGCGGCCCCGTGGCGAACTCGTAGCGAACTCGTACGCGGAAGGGCCCGGACTCATCGTGCGAGTCCGGGCCCATCGGGGAGCGACCACGGCGCGTCGGGCGCCGCTCCGCCCGGGCCAACCGACACCACCGGCCGGGCTTGCGCCGGAGCGGGTGTCGAGCGGGACCGGGCCGACCGGCCACCCAGCCAGCCAGGTCAGGCCAGCAGTTCGGCCTGGAGCGTGATGTTCTTGACGCCGGCCAGGGCCTGGCTGACCGGGCAGTTCGCCTTGGCGTCCGCCGCCGCGGCCTGGAAGTCCTCCTCGGACAGGCCGGGGACGCGGGCCTTGACGGTCAGCACGATGCCCGTGATGCCCTCGCCGGGCTGGAAGGTGACGTCGGCCTGGGTGTCCACCGACTCCACGGTGAAGCCCTTGCCGGCGAGGCCGTGCGAGAAGGCCATGGAGTAGCAGGAGGAGTGCGCAGCCGCGATGAGCTCCTCCGGGCTGGTCTTGCCGTTCGGCGCCTCGGAGCGGGCCGGCCAGCTCACGTCGTACGTACCGATCTTGGAGGAGTCCAGGGCGACGGTGCCCTTGCCCTCCAGCAGGTTGCCTTCCCAGTGCGTCTTGGCGGTGCGCGTCGTTGCCATGCGGGTGCTCCCGGATCTCGGCGTAAAAGCGGTGTGCGCCGCCTAGCTTAGGGGCGCGGCATGAGCAGAGGCCGTCGCTCGTCCGGCGAACGGGCAACACGTGGCGTACGGGGCGTGGCCGGCATCGCCGCGTACGGGCTACGCGTGGTGCACGGGCCACGAACGCGTGGCGCGGCCCGCCGACGGCCCCGACCCGTACGGGCAACGCGGTGCGGTCCCGCGGCGGGCGGGCACGGCGGTGCGGCCCGCGCGCGAGTACGTACAGGTTCGGCGGTGCGGCCCGCGACGCATGGGCACGGCGGTGCGACCCGCGGCGTACGGAGCGCCGCTCACCCTCACGCCCCTCAGCCCTCGCCCTTCCCCCACTTCCACCCCCCTCAACTCTCACCCCCCTCACCCCCTCCTCCGCCCTCACAGCCCTCGCTGCTCCCCACTTCACCCCTCACAGCCCTCACTCCCGCCCCACCCCTCAACTCCACCTCCCACCCCACCCCCACCCTCCCTTGACCCTTACGTCGCGTCACGGCGCAGGCTTGGGGCGGACAGGAGGGGCGTTTCATGAGTGGTTCGACGAGCGATTCGGCCAGGGGTTTCACGGGATATTCCGTGGGGCAGGTCGCCGGTTTCGCCGGGGTGACGGTGCGTACGCTGCGGTACTACGACACGGCGGGGCTGCTGTCGCCGAGTGGGCGCAGCCCGGCCGGGTACCGGCGCTACAGCGATGCGGACCTGGCCCGGCTGCAACAGGTCCTCTTCTACCGCGAACTCGGCTTCCCGCTGGGCGAGATCGCCGCCCTCGTCCGGGACCCCGGGGCCAGCGTGCTCGACGCGCTCCGCGCCCGACACCGCCAACTGTCCGCACAGATGGCCAAGTTGCAGCGGATGGTGGAGGTCGCCGAGCACGCCATGGAGGTGCAGCGCACCGGTGTGGAGCTCACGCCGCAGGAGCGCTTCGAGGTGTTCGGGGACGTCGCCTTCGACCTGAGTTACGCGACGGAGGCGCATCTGAAGTGGGGGGACAGCACGGGGTACCGGGAGGCGATGGCCAGGGCCGCCGGGCACGGCAAGGAGGACTGGCGTCGGCTCATGGTGGAGGCGGCCGAGTGGCGGGGGCGGTTGCTGGCCGCGTTCGACGCGGGTGCCGCCGCCGACGGCCCGCCCGTGCTGGCGCTCGCCGAGGAGCACCGGCAGCACGTCGGCCGCTGGTTCGCGCCCTGCCCGCCCGAGATGCACCGACGCATCGCCGACGACTACCTGGCCGATGCCCGCGCCTTCGCCCTGGTCGTACCGGTCGTCGAGCAGCGGCCCGGGCTCGCCGCGTACCTGCACACGGCAGTGCACGCCAACGCGCGACAGCAGGGACAACAGCAACAGGAGCAGGAACAGGAACAGGAGAGGCAACGGAAGCCGCAGGGACAGCAGCAACAGGAGCACCAAGGACAGCAGAGGGAAGCCGCCGGCCGATGAAGATCCTGATTACGGCCGCCGGCTCGTACGGCGACGTCGTGCCCTACCTCGCGGTCGGCGCCCGGCTCAGCACCGCAGGCCATGAGGTCACGCTCGCCACACACGCCCCGTACGCATCGGCAGCGGCCGAGCACGGCCTCGGCTTCCACCCGCTGGCCGCCGACCCGCGCCGTACCGGAGCCCGTGCTTCCCACCCACCCGAGCACCCGCCCGGCCACGCCCCCGAGCACCCACCCGGTCACCCCCTCAAGCACACCCCCGGTCACACCCTCGGGGACGCCCCGGTTCACCCATTCGGCCCCGCCCAAGGGCCCACCTCGCGCGAGGCAGGCAAGACCGGCGGGGCTGGCGCGGCGGGCAAGACCGGCAGGGCCGAGGTGCTGCGGGTCGCGGCCGACTTCGTACACCGGCTCGCACCAGGGTTGGTCGACGCGGCGCGGCCCGGCGCCGACCTGCTGCTGCTCTCCACCAGCACCGCACCGCTCGGCTGGCACGTCGCCGAGGCGCTCGGCGCCCCCAGCATGGGCCTCTACCTCCAGCCGGTCGCCCCCACCGGGGAGTTCCCGCCGGCCGTCGGCCCCACCAGGTCGCTGGGCCGCTGGGGCAACCGGGCCGCCGGGCGGCTCGCGCTCCGCGTCGTGGACCGCATCCACGCGGACGCGGTCCGCGAACTGCGGCGGGGGCTGGCCCTGCCGGCGGCGACCGGACGCGCGGTGCGCCGGGAGCGGGAGGCGGCCGGCTGGCCGGTGCTGTACGGGTTCAGCGCGGCGCTGGTGCCCCGGCCGGCGGATTGGCGGGCGGGCCAGGACGTGGTCGGTGCCTGGTGGCCGCCGCTGCCGGCCGACGCCGCGCTCCCCGCCCGGCGCGCCCGCCGGCCCCCCGGGCGGCCCCCCCCCCGGGGGGGGGGGGGGGGGGGGGGGGGGGGGGGGGCGCGGGGGGGGGGGGGGGGGGGGGGGGGGGGGGGGGGGGGGGCCCTGGTCGGGGGGGGTGGGGGGGGGCCGCCGCTGCGGGCCGACGCCGCGCTCCCCGCCCGCCTCGCCGACTTCCTCCGGGCCGGCCCGCCCCCGGTGTTCGTCGGCTTCGGCAGCATGGGCGGCGGCGCGGGCGAGCGGCTGAGCGAGGTGGCCCGGCGGGCGCTGCGGGCCGCGGGCGTACGCGGCGTGGTGCAGGCGGGTTGGGCGGGTCTTGCGGCACACGGCGACGACGTGCTGACCGTCGGCGAGGTGCCGCACGCGCTGCTCTTCCCGCGCATGGCGGCGGTGGTGCACCACGCGGGCGCGGGCACGACGGCGGCAGCGGCCAGGGCCGGCGTCCCCAGCGTGCCGGTCCCGGTCCTGGCCGACCAGCCGTTCTGGGCCGCCCGGCTGGCGGCCCGCGGCGCGGCGACGCCCCCGCTCCCGTTCGCGGACCTGACCGCCGACCGGCTGGCGGCGGCGATCACCCGGGCCGTCACCGACCCCGCCCTGACCACGGGCGCGGGCCGGCTCGCGGCGGCGATGGCGACCGAAGACGGCACGGGCGCGGTGGTACGGGCGGTCGCCGCGCTCGCTACGGGGCGCGGGACGGTGCGGTGACCGGGGCGGTCACGGCCGGCGCCCGGCACGGCGCGGGCGGCGCGGGGCAACACACGGCGGGCGCACGGGCGGCCCGGCGCGTTCCGGAGCGCACGACACGGCACGCCCCGCAGCGCGCTACTCCATCATGTCGTCGGGGCACGGCGTGCCGCGCGGCAGTTGGTAGGGGGCCGCGACGTAGTACGTACCGGCGTACGGCGCGTGCAGCACCGTCCACTCGTCCTCCGGCTGGCCGTCCTTCGCCGGCACGACCCGCTTGGTCAGACAGCCGTTGAGGTTGACCGGTACGCCGCCCTCGATGTCGGACTTGGGGGGCTTGATGCTCTTGCCCTTGGCGTCCACCAGGCCCAGCCACGGCGAGTACGGCACCCGGATGAGGACGGGGCCGGCCTTCTTGACGGTGATGGTGAGCTGGTCGGGCTCGGCACTGATCAACTTGCCCGGCGGCTCGGCAACCGGAGTGGGGTTCTCCACCTCGTACAGCTTCCAACTCGCGTTGGACCACATCAGGCGGAGGTACGGCAGGCCGTCGCGGACCAGCTCCGCCTCCTGCTCGCCCGCGTTGTCCACCTTGCCCGCGGGCAGCACGACGTAGTGCACGGCCCAGCGCGAGAGCCAGGTGCGGTAGCTGTGCGGGGTGATCGAGCCGTCGTAGAAGAGCGGGTTGCGCTCCAGGTCGGCCTGCCGGTTCCAGCCGCGCGCCAGGTTGACGTAGCGCAGCAGGGCGGAGGATTCGCGGTGGCTCTTGGCCGGTACGACCTCGACCCGGCCCTGCTTGGCGTCGATCTTCTCGAACTGGTCGAGCAGCGGCGCCAGCTCCCTGGCCCAGGCGGCGGACGGCCTCGTGTTGATGATGTCGTCGATGGACTTGAAGCCCTGCCAGACCGTCACCGCGACCACCGCGGTCGCGAGCGCCACCCACTTGCGCCCGCTGCGCAGCAGGTCGGCGCGGGACGGCAGGCGGTACTCGGGCAGCGCGGCCAGCAGCACCACACCGCCGAAGAGCATGCCGAGCCGGGTGATGTTGCTGCCGATCTGCGAGGGGATCAGCCAGGCGAGGAACACGCCGAGCGCGTACAGGCCGCCGACGAAGCGCACCGTGCGCCACTGCGGCGGGCAGAAGACCACGGCCCCCACGCCGCACAGGAACGGCAGTATCGCCGACCACAGGCTCATCGGCTGTTCGCCGGAGAACGGGAACAGCCACGAGGAGAGCGCCACCACGATGGTCGGCGTGACGCCCAGCGCGTACGCGGCCCAGCGCCGCTTGGTCAGCCACAGCGCCGCCGCCACGATGCCCACGAACAGGCCGGCCACCGGGCTGCCCATGGTGGCGAGCGCGGCGAGCAGGGCCGCCAGCAGCCACCGCAGCACCCGGTGCAGCGCCCGGGTGGAGCGCCAGCGGGTGGGCCAGGCGAAGATCACCGCGAGCGCGGCGAGCCCGAACATCGTGCCGAGCCCGAACGTCACCCGGCCCGAGACGGCGTTGCAGACCAGCGCGAAGGTCGCGTACAGCGCGGGCCACAGCGGCTTGCGCACGGCGCGGCTGCGCACCAGGAGCAGCGCGACCAAGCCGGCGGAGATGGTGCCGGCGATCACCATGGTGGTGCGGACACCGAGCACGGCCATCAGGTACGGCGAGACCACGCTGTACGAGACCGGGTGCATGCCGCCGTACCAGGCGAGGTTGTACGCCGAACCCGGGTGCTGGAGCGCGAATTCGGCCCAGGCGTCCTGTGCGGCCATGTCGCCGCCGCCGTTGGCCACTGCAAACACCCACACCAGATGCAGCAGGCCGGCGACGATCAGTGCGGCCGGGATCGGATGGCACAGCGCGCGGGTCATTCGGCGAAGCATGGCCGGCCGCTCCCGAGTGTCAGCCGAGCCGCCTTCGTCCTCCCCCGGCCCTCGCTGCTCGGGTACGCGTATCGGTCCCGTGGTACGCGCGTCACCCGCGGCGTCCGCCCCGTCCTGCTCGGCGCGCGCCTGATCAACGGTGGTCACTGCGGCTCTCCCCGTCTTCCCCGAGGGTCATCCCCATCTTCAATGCTCTCCGGGTCGGTCTGCCACCCGGATCTCGCGCGCTGGTTCGCGATGGGGCGCATGCGGCAGGGGCCCGACGGGCCTGGGCGACGCTAGCACGCCCCGGCCCCACCAACCGGCTCAGTCACCGTCGTGACCTCGGCATTCGCCAACTCTTCACCACTGACCCGGCCCCGGGGTCACGGGGTCGGCACCACCCGGACACAGCCCGCACACGACCGGCACATGACCGCTCCCAGGCCGCGCGTACGCGACGGGCGCGGCCCCGGCGTGCTGCCGGCACCGCGCCCGTCACCCGGCACCGTCGCCCGTCACCCGGCGACCCGCGGCCCGTGACCCCTGGCCCGTGCGGGGCCGTGTCGCGCGCCAGGCGGTACGGAACGGGTGACGCGGATCGGATGGTCCGAGCCAGGTCGTACGGATGTCGTGCGGATACGGACGTCGTACGGACCAGGTGATGCAGATCAGACGATGCAGATCAGGTGATGCGGATCAGGTGATGCGGACCAGCTTGGAGCCGAAGGACGGCTCGGCGAGGTCGCTCTGGAGCGTGACCGGGACCTTGACCTGGCCGGGGCCGCTGCCCACGGTCAGAGTGCCGACCTCGGTGCCCGCGTCCGCCGTGTGCGGCAGCTTCTCGCCGTTGTCCGTGAGCTTCAGGTCCACGGTGAGCCCGGGCCAGCCGACGGCCGTCACGTCCTTGGCCGCGACCACCTTCGTCGTGCCGCCGAGACCATCGGCCACCTCGCCGACCACGTCGCCCTTCTTGACGACCTTGCGCGCCTGGAGCGTCTTCTGGGCGTCCAGGATGAGCGCCTTGCTGGCGTCCAGCGCAGCGGTCAGGATCGAGTTGTCGCTCACGGCCGGCGGCTGCGAGAGCACCGCGCCGATGATCAACTGCGTGGTGCCGCCGATCTCCTTCTCGGCCGCGAACACCAGGTTGCCGCCCGCCTTGGTGGTGGTGCCGGTCTTGATACCGACCACGCCGTTGAACGGGACGAGGCGGTTCCAGTTGCCGTGCTCGTCGCCCCGGCTGTCCGTGTACTTCGGCATCCTGACGACCTCGCGGAAGATCGGGTCGTCCATCGCCTTCTTGGCCAGCTTCACCTGGTCGGTGGCGGTGCTGACGGTGGTGGCGTTGAGGCCGCTGGGGTCGGTGTAGGTGGTGTTGGCCATGCCCAGGCTCTTGGCCGCCTCGTTCATCTTCTGCACGAACGCCTGCTCCGAACCGGCGTCCCAGCGGGCCAACAGGCGGGCGATGTTGTTCGCAGAAGCGATCATGATGCCCTCGATCGCCTCGCGCTGGGTGATCTCCGCGCCCTCCTCGACCTTGACCACGGACTCGCCGTCCGCGTCCTTGCCCGCGTCCGCCGCGGCCTTGGCATCGATCCTGATCTTGGGCCCGTCGCTGCCGGACTTCATCGGGTGGTCGCGCATGATCACGTACGCGGTCATCACCTTCGCCACACTCGCGATCGGTGCGGGCTTCTGCTCACCGAACGTGCCGAGGCTGCCGAGCCCCTCCACGTCGATGACCGCCTGCCCCTTGACCGGCCAGGGCATCGACGGCTTGGCGCCATCGAAGGTGAAGCTGTCGCTCGCCGTCAGCTTGAGCTCCGGCGTCGGCAGCGGGCGGAACGACTGGGCCACGCAGAACACGACGGCGAGGATCAGGACCAGTGGCGTCCAGATCTTCACCCGGCGCAGCACCGTACGGGTCAGCGTCTGCGGGGGCGGCGGCGTGTTGGTGAGCTGCGCCAACAGGTCGAGCGGTGCCGACGGACCCTCCTTGACCGTCGGCTCCATGCCCGGCTTGGCCCCCGCCGCCGCGGCGGCGGGCAGTACGGGCTGCTGCTTGGTGCGCTCGGTCTCGGGGACGGTGCCGGACTCCGCCGGGGCCGCGCCCTCGGCCCGTGCGCCGGCCACAGCGGACCGCGCCGACCGCTCGTCGTCGGCGGACCGCAGCGGTACGAACTGGCTGGTCCGCTCGCCGCTCCCGCTCTTGGCTGGCGCGCCGGCGGCGCCGGTGGCCGCGCCCTTGCCCCGGCTCTTGCCCTTGCGGTTGTCCTTGCCGCTGTCCTCGTCGGCCGCCCGGTCGTCGGTGGCCGCGCCGCCGCCGGTACGCGGCGTGTCCGACGGGCGCAGCGCCTTGAACGCGGTCGTCGGACGGTCAGCGGTGACGCCACCGGCCGCGCGGCTCGCCTTCGAAGCCGCGGCTGCGTCGGCGGCTGCGTCCGCGTCGGCGTCCGTGCCTGTGCCTCGATCAGCGGCTGCGGCTGCGCTCGTGGCTGCCGCTGCGGTCGTACGTGCTGCCGGGCCCTTGCCCTTGGCGCCCGCGCCCTTGGCCGGCAGGTCCCTCGGGCTGAGGATGCCGAGCACCGAGGTGGGGCTGTCGACGGTGGCACGGGCCTTGGCGTCGTCGCCGGCGGCTGCCCCGCCGGTGGTCCCGTCAGTGGTCCCGTCGGTGTCGTCGTCGGCAACGGCGCCGGCTTCCGCGTCGGCACCGGTCTGGGCCTCGGCGGACCGGTTGCGCCCGCCGGACGCGCCCGCGCCCGCGCGCTTGTCGGTGGCGCGCAACGCGCCGAACACGGCCGTGGCCCGGTCGGCCGACGTACCGGCCGCACCCGTCGCCGACCCCTCACCGGGGTCCACGGCCGAGTCCGCGGCAGCGCCCGTACCGACATCGGAAGCGGAACCCAAAGCGGAATCGCCATCGGCGTCGCTCTCGGAGGCGTTTCCGGAGCCCGCGCCGGCCGCGGCTGCGCTCTTCGACGGGGCCGCCGCGCCCTTCGCTCCCTTCGCGCTCGCGGCTGCGTCGTCCGCCGTGTCGTCCGGTGCACCGCCGGATGTGCCGGCTGGTGCGTCGTCCGCCGCGTCCGCGCGTTCGGCGGCGGCGCGGGCCGCCCGGGCCGCGTTCGCACCTGAGGCGACGCTCGCGGCGCGCGCGGCGGCCCGGGCCTCGGGGCCGATGCCGGCGCCGGAGAGCA
>NZ_JBEHZD010000203.1:0-12285 GCF_040240285.1 Streptomyces sp. HSW2009
GGCCGCCCGCGAGGTCCCGCCGGTCACCGAGGTCAGGGTCGCCAGCGCCGACCCGGTGCGCATCGGCGGACACACCCACGCCGTGCTGCCCGAGGTGCTGCTCGCGCTCGGCGCCGGCTGCCACGTGTTGCTGGTGGGCCCGGCGGGCACCGGCAAGTCGATGATGGCGGGCCAGGCCGCCCGCGCCTTCGGCCAGCAGCTCCACGCCCTGTCCCTGGGGCCGACCACACCGATGAGCAAGATCTTCGGCTACTACGACGCCCACGGCCACTACCACCGAACCCCCTTCCGTGACGCGTTCGAGCACGGCGGGCTGATGCTCCTGGACGAGTTGGACAGCGGCCACCCGGGGTTGCTCGCCGAACTCAACCAGGCCCTGTCGATCCGCTCGTGCGCCTTCGCCGACGGCATGGTCCAAGCCCACCCCGACTTCCGCCTCCTCGCCACGGCCAACACCTACGGCACCGGCGGCGACCGGCAGTACGTGGGCCGACAGGCCCTGGACGCGGCGACGCTCGACCGCTACGTCCTCATCGACGTCCCCGTCGACGAAGAACTTGAGGAGCGCCTCGCGCTCGCCCACGCACCCTCCCGTGCTCACGAGGCCCGTCAAGTCCTCCTGGAAGTACGGCGGTTGCGCGCGGTGGCGGCCGAGAAGCGGCTCCCGCTGATGTTCTCGCCGCGGGCCAGCATCGACGCGGCCAAGCTCCTTGAGGCCGGAGCCAGCCTGGACCAGGTGCTCAACTGGCGGGCGGTACGCGGCATGTCCCAGGCCCACCGCGCGGCCCTGGGCATCGGGCCCGGAAACCCGGAGACCGCCCAGTGATCTGGCACGTTCCCGGCCCGGCCGACACCGTCCACAAGCTGCCGCCGATGTGGTCGTGGCAGGAGTTCGTGGACCGGGCGCGCGCACCGGACACCATCTCCTACGGCGCCGGGCGCGCGATCAGGTCGGGCGGCTGGGCCGGCGCCACCTGGGAGGAAGCCCTCCGACTCGCCACCGACGGCTGGAGCGCCCTGCTGCCCGCGGTCGACGCCGAAGTGGCCGAGCTGCGGGAGCGCATCGCAGACCTGGCACTGGCCACCACACTGGCCCCCGCCTGGGACGTGACCGGCAGCGAGGTGGACATCGGCGCCTATCTCAGCGGCGTACCGGAATGCATGGTGGACGCCGTGCCGCAGCAGATCTCCACCCGCGGCCGGGTGGTGACCTTCGTCACCCCGGCCGGCTACGTCCACACCACCCCGCACGCCGCCGTGCACCACCGCGGCGTGGCCCTCGCCGCCCTGTGCTCGGCCATCGTCGAAGCCGGCCACAGCGTGGAGGTGTGGTCCGGCCTCTGCACGTACGTGAGCATGGTCGACCGGCACGTCGGCATGGCGCGGGTGATCTCGGCGGCGGAACCCCTGGACATGGGGCGGCTGATGTTCGCAGTGGCCCACCCGGCGATGCTGCGCCGCCTCTGGCTGGCGGTCTGGGACAGCGCACCACAGGCCGTGGCCCGCCGCATGTACCGGCACAACTACGGCTACGCCCCACAGACCTGCTACCAGGAGGACCTGCCCGGCCAGATCACCGAGCCCTACATCCTGCCGTACCTCTCGCCCGACGACCCGCAGTGGCGCACGGCCAAGAGCGCCCTGAACTGGTGCCTGGACACCTTCGCATCGCTGGGACTGGTACGGGCCGACTGAGCGGCGACGCCGCGCCGCACACCGGGCGCCCCGCGGTGACCGAGCGGCGGGCGCCCCGCAGCGGCCGTACAGGCCTGGCGCGTGGCCGATCACCGTCCCCGCTTCCCCTCTTGTCTATCCTCTTGCCGCATGGGAGACCGCATGCGCACCCGGGCCGCCGAACTCATCGCCCAGGAACCCGGCCCGACCAGGGTGTTCGCCGAATCCGCCGCCTGGTGCCGGCTGGCCGCGGCGATACCCGAACCGCCCCCCGAGGCACGCCAGCGGGCCGGCAACCCCAGACTGCGCCCGCGCCGGCGCCCGGTCTGCGCCGGGCTGTCGGCGCTGACCGCCGTGCTCCTGACACCGCTGCTCATCGCGGCGGCCCTGGAGGGCTGGGAGCCGACCTTCACCCGCGCGGAACGCCAGGCGCGCCGGGCTGCGCGCGAGGCACTGAAGTCCCGCGAGGCCCGGGCCCGCGAACTCGGCCTGTACGACGCCTTCGACGGCGACTGGTCGGGAACGGCCGGACACACCCTACTGAGCTGGTACGAACAGGCCCCGGACGCTGCGCGCCTCCTCGTGCCGACCAGCAGCGAACTCGTCCTGCTCGCCGCCCCCTCCCGCGCCTGGGCCAGGGGCCGCGTCCAATGCCTGGAAGTCCTCGCGCGCATCCCGTACGCCACAGCCCGCCCCGACGTCCCCCACGTCGCGGGCCGGGGCGTCCCGCGCTGCCGGCTGACCTTCGCGGACGGCAGTTGGCTGGCGCTCCTGGTGGAGGACGACCCCGGGCAGATCGACGCCTTCTTCCGCACCTGCCGCTCGCAGGCGCGCCGCGACCAGTACGCCACGGGCTGAGTTCTGGGCTGAGTCTTGGGCCGTGCCCTGGGTAGGGCCTGGACGGGGCTCTGGGCGGGGGCTTGGACGGAGCCCCGGGCGGGAGCCGTCAACCCGGGCCCACCAGGGGCACCGGGCAGCGGGGGAGGGGCTGTTGGACGCGGTGGCGGGTCCGCCCCGCTGCCGTTGTTCTCGGCCCGGCGCAGCCGGTGGCATGATGCGGCGAGTGGATTACCAACGGTGCGTGGACCTCCTCGCGAAGGTGCACGAGAACCCGCACGGCCTGTCCCGCGAAGCGCGCCAGGCCAACGTCCCCAAGCTGCTGGCGGCGCTCGGCGATCCCGCACGGGAACTGCGCGGGATGCTGGTGGTCGGGACCAACGGCAAGGGTTCGACCTGCGCGTTCGCGGTGTCGGCGGTGGCTGCGACCGGAGTGCGGGTGGGCAGCATGCCAAGTCCCCACCTCCAAGAGCCCCGGGAGCGCATCCGCGTCGACGGGGTCCCCGTCTCGCGCGCCGCGTACACGGCGGCGTTCGCGGAGGTGTGGCGTGCGATCGAACACCACGCCCTGCCCGTCCTGTCCCAGGGCCTCTTCGCGACCACCGCCGCCGTGCACTTCCGCCGGGCGGGCGTGGGCCTGGCCGTGGCCGAGGCGAGCATCGGCGGCAGCCGGGCCGCGGCTGCCGAACTCGGCCTGGACGTGAAGGTGCTCACCGGCGTCGGACTCGACCACACCCGACTGCTCGGCGGCTCCCTGGCCCAGATCGCGCAGGCCAAGATCGCAGCCGTACGGGACGGCGACCACGTGGTCATCGGCCGGCTGGAACCCGAGGCCGCCACCAGCGCCGAGCGGGTACTCAAGGAACGTACGGGGCTGACCGTGTGGCGCATCGGCCACGAGGTCCACTACACGGCCCGGGGCGCCGGCCACGACGGCCAGGGTGCCCCGCAGACGCTGGGCGACGTCACCACGCCGCGCGGCGTCCCCCGCGCACTGCCCTGCCCGCTGCCCGGCGCACACCAGCACCACAACCTGGCGGTCGCCATCGCCGCGGTGGACGCGCTGGCCGAACGCGGCCACGTCCAACAGCCGGCCGACGCACCCCTGCGCACCCGCCTGGCGGCGACGCGCTGGCCAGGCCGCCTGGAACTCGTCCCGCAGGCCAGGCTGGGCACCTGGACCGGCCGCGTCCTACTCGAAGGCGCAACCAACCCACAGGGCGTCGCAACCGTCGCCCCAGAGATCCTGCGCCACGCCGCCGCCCGCGCTGCCGGCGGCCACACCGTCGGTGGTCACGCTGCTGCCGCCCGCGCTGCCGGCGGTCACACCGCTGCCGGCCAAGCCGCCGGTGGTCCCGCTGCGGCCGGCCGTACCGCCGCCGGCGACGACGCCGCTCCACCCGTCCTGGTCTTCGCGGCCATGGACGACAAGGACGTCTCCGGCATGCTCGCCCCGCTCCCCACCCACTGGCCTCTGGTCCTCACCCGCACCGGCTCCCACCAGGCCGCCGACCCCAACTCCCTACACACCCGACTCGCCCCGAACCGCCAAGGCCCCTGCCTCACCGCCGAAGACCCACCCACAGCCCTCCACCGAGCCACCGAACTCGCCGGCCCCGACGGCCTGATCGTCATCTTCGGCTCCCTGCGGCTGGTGGGGGACTCCCGTACGGTGCTGGGGTTGCCGCCGGGGTGAGGTGGTTGGCCCTGTTCGCGGGTGGGGGCGACAGCGGTTCTCCCTTTGGCTGTCCTGCTCGGGCAAAGCTGTCTCTCGGGTCTTCGCCTCCTGCGGGCAGGAAGCCTTCTTCGAAGGCCACATGTACGCGCCCTCGGGGCGGGGGCCGCCACCATGGTGACGGCCCCGCTCCCCGACCAGTCATCCCAGCCACGCGGCGAGAATCGCAAAGTCACCATCAGTGAGACCGAAGCGAGCATCTACCCGGTGGACCAAGGCGTGTCCGACATGATGGGAGGCAATCCACGCGCGATCCGTGTCAGTGACCTCGTCATCGACCCACACGAACGGCCGTCGTGCCGCCCAGTCGACAAGGGCACGGGTCTTCCAGTGCAGCCCGTCGCGTTCGTCTTGCTCATCAACGTCTGACGGCTCAGGCCAGACGACCACGGCAAGCCGTTGAAGACCGAGCAGCGGAGCGATGCACTCGTTTGCTTCATCCATCCATGTCGTGGCCCAGACCACCTCACACGGAAGCGCGGCCAGCTTGGCTCCGTGCTGAGGGTTGATCCTGTTCAGGAGCGGGTTCGCAGCGACTCCACGCAGATGGGGAGCGATCTCATAGGTCGGATACTGATATTGCTGTGGCTCCGCCCCGAACGGGATCAGGGGTCCGTCGACGTCGAGGAACAGCAGCGGAAGCTGTGGAGAGCCAGTCACAGCAGCACAGGTTAGCTAGAGCCCACCACTGGTTGCTCCACGAGAGGTTGGCCATCCACGGACTTCAAAGTCCGCAACCGTTGTCCGAACCGACCGACAAACGCTGTCGCTTGACTACTTCAAAGGGTGGGTTGGGTAGGCCGCGCGAGGAGGTGCAGGCCATGGACAGGCCCTTTCCACACGGCCCCCTCCGAGTGAAGGAGGCCGCCGTCGAGATGCCCATGGCTCGGGTGTTTGAGGGAGGGCTGTAATGAGGTGGATAGACATCATAAGGAGGAACCAGCCGACCCACAACATGAAGCCCCCTTCAGGAGGGTGTGCCACGGAGCGCCGACTGTTGGGCTGTGTTGACCAACCGCTCCCGCCCCTGGAACGACTCCGCCCTCGACGGTCGTGAACCGTCGAGGGCGGACCAGGCGACACATGCCGTCCCGACCCCGGCCAGAGCAGGTCCCGCGGAGCGTGGGCCGTCGGGCGTTGGGCGTTGGGCCAGGATGCTTCAGGGGCCAGGTCAGCAGGTGACGGTGCCCCGGCGCAGGGCGTGGCCGCCGTCGTTGGCGTCGTCGGACCAGTAGACGGGCTTGGACCCGGCCACGCATTCGCTCGCGCCGGCGAGGGAGAATCCCTCGTTGTTGTAGTTCGGCATGCCGCTCGGCCGGTTGTAGACGGCGGTGGTGGCGAACGCGCCGCTGGTGTCGATCTTCAGGGTGCGGTGCTGGCCGTCACAGGTGTCGTCGCAGACCGCCCACAGGCGTGAAGCCTGCGGTTCCCACTGGAGTTCCATCACCCCGGACATGCCGCTGCTGAAGGAGGCCACGCGGGTGTACGTGCCGGAGTCGGCCAGGACGTAGCCGTAGATCGTGCCGGTGCCTTCGACGCCCACGAAGAACACGCCGCCGCTGTGGGCGCCGTAGCTGGCCGGGTTGTAGGCCGCGCCCGTCGAGGCGTCCTTGAACCCGGCGCCGGTCAGTGCGGTGTCCGGGACCCAGGTGATGCCCTCGAAGCCGAGGTTGGAACCGGTCGATGGCAGGTCGGAGGTGAGGTTCCACTCCTTGGCGGCGGTCAGCGACGAACCCGAGCCACTGACGTCGTACTTCAGCACCGACAGCCGGCTGGTGCCGGAAGCATCGCCATTGCGCTCACTGGCCACGAACGCCCCGCCGGCCGAGCCCGCACCGGTCAGGGTGACACCCTCGCTGTCGGGGTGGCCGGAGCCGCCGGGGAAGCGCAGAGTCTTGCCGGATGACCAGCCGCTCGCGGTGTCCGGCTTCCATCCGCCGGACCCGTCCCGAACCAGCCGCCACAGCTTCCCGTTGTTCTGCGCGCCCCACAGCACGCCGTTCTCCTGGTAGAGCCCGCTGAGGTCCTCGCCGAAGACGTTGGAGCCGTCCGCGGTCGCCACGCTGCTGCCACCGGGCCATGCCACCGGCGTCACCGAGCCATCGTCCCCGCCGGTACCGCAGCTGTTCGCCCGGCCCAGGGTGACCGTAGCCACCTTCTTGAAGGCCCCGGTGCCGTCCGCGCAGCGCGACCAGGACGCATCGGAGTGCTTGCTCCAGGCGAAGCTGTCGACCAGGGTTTTGCCGTCGGCGCGGTAGAGACGGGCCTCGTCGTCGGACCCCAGCCCGAACTTGCCGCTGACGTCGAACGCCCGGAACCCTCCCGGGGCCAGCGTGGTCCCCGAAGCGATCTTGTAGGAGTGGCTCTTGTCGTCATCCTTGAGAATCCAACCCGAGACGTCGATCGTGGCGGTGCCCTTGTTGTGCAGCTCGATCGAGTCATTGACGTCACCAGTGGTGACGACCTCGTTGATCCGGATGTCGTCCGCCGCGGCCCCCGCGTGTGCCGCAGGTGCGCCGGTGAGGACGCCCGCGGCCAGGAGCGGCGCGGCGACGAGGAGTCTGGAAAGAACAGGGCGCCGACGACGAACAGTCGATGCGGTCACTGGTGTCCATCCTTGAGTTGTCATGGGCAAGACGGCCGGCCCGAGGGTCCCGGCCCTGACCGAACACGACTCCTCTGCCCAGGGGGACGGCTTGCGAACGGTGGGCGAAATCCCTTGGTGCTGCTCTCTGGTGGGGTGGGCAGGTCGGAGGTGTGCGTTGACCGGAGTCAGACGCGTTGCTGGCCTGCGTGTACGTCGCCTGGCACCGGTGCTACGACGGCGACCGGGTCCATGCGTGGCTGCGCGGCGTGGCACGTACGGCACTGCGGGAGGCGATGGGCTCGGCCGTCCGCTGTATCGCGGGTCGACTGAGTACGTGTCCGGCCGCAGTGCCGTATGCGTCCGCTGGTACGGCACGAGGTGAGCTGCTGGCAGCGTGGCGATGCCATTGCCAGGCGGCTACGAAGGGGGAGCCGGTGAGGACGGGCTGGGAAGATGCCTTCTTCTACGCGATCCGCAGGTCGCTCACGCGCAGGTGGGGCTATCGACGATCCGGATGTGGGTCGCTACGTTCGCCCCGAACGTCCACACTGTGTTCGGCCTCATGCACACCCCGGCGGGCCTGTTTGCGAACTTGATGATCGCGCCATCGTCGTTGCGGGTGTTGACGGCCTTGTGGGAGCCGCGGGCGCGGGGACCCAGTGCCTGGAAGCTGCTGGTCAGGTCCTTGTAGGAGGCCGTCGGTTGATTGGCGTCGAAGTCCGCCCCGGTCTTGTAGAAGCAGACGCGCGGGAACTTGCACCCGTGCTGACTCCTCGCCGAAGCGTCAGGAGCCGTGGCCAGGGCGGCGCCGAGGAGGGCGGCTGCCGCCGTGCTGACGCTGAGGAATTTCCTTTTCGCGTTCATACTGACGAATTTAGCGATTCACCAGATGGCATCCGGAAGGGTTTTCCCCGCCATGCAGGAATTAAGCACTCCCCATTCCTTGTGCCTCAACTATCACGCGTGCGCGCGCATTGCACTCCACAATGATTGTTCATGGAGCGGGGCATCGTTGCTGAACAATCGTCGGGTTGCTGTACTTCCGCACCGCGGCAGCAGCGGTCGCCCGCGCGCTGCGCGCGACCTCGCCGCCGGGCCGGCGCGGGGGTGATTATCCCTGGTCAAAGCGTCAGAGGGAGGGGTTTTGGTCCAGCGGCGCAGGCCCTGTTGAGGTTCCTCGTTAACCATGCTCCTCCATCGAACGCCCGCCCACCTAGAGCACCCCCATGCGCGACCCGCTGGCATCGCGGGCGTCTTAAAGCGGTTGTCCCGGAACCGAATCAATTGCCCGTCGCGCACGCTGCTCCCGATTGAACGTGGCAGCTCCCTCCACGATGGGACTCGAAAGCGCGACAGGCATACTTCCTGCTGGGGCAGCGACCTTCCGATCAGAGGATCTGGTCCGGCTGGGCCGGGACGGTTGAAATGCCCTGGTCGACAGCGAGGCGCTTGCGGCTCTGCACGAATACGTCACGGCCGTCGACGCCGACGACGGCGCGCCGCGGTTCCTGCCTGTGGTCTCCGAGCGGGCCTGCGCCAAGCTGAAACAAATCGCAACCAGCAGGACCCGCCCGCCCACCTGGACGGCCCGGCCGCTCGCGCAGCCACGCGAGCGGTGGAGCTTCCTGTCCGACTGCGTTCCGAGTTATTGAGGGGCTGTGAAACTCCAGTTCAGCGAGGTTCTTTCAGGGCTGTCGGTCAGTTACGGGAGGGCTGAACAATGAGTGAACAGCTCATTTTCGTGCCGCGAGAGGCGAACGGCAGTGCTGTCCTGTCTGCGGAAGGGCACCCTGCCACTGGCCTCAGAGGGGGAATGAAGATGCGAGTCTCGCAAGCACTGTCCGCCATCGGCATGGCGGCTGCATTGACACTGGGTATGACGGCGACCGCGCACGCGCAAACCACTGCGGACCCGAAGACCCCGTACAACGTCCAGTACGGCAACTCCTACGTCAAGGGCAACCTGATTTGGTACAACCGCTCGGTCCAGGTGGGCGGCCAACTCCGGGCCGCTTCCGGGTGCCGGGATGCCGTCTACACCGCTTTCTCGGGCGACGTCATCAAGGACCGAGAAGTACGCAGCACCTGCAATGGCACCGTCGGACACGGTTTCACCCTCACGGTCGATGTCGCCGGAGGCGCCACAAGGGTGGACGTCGACCTGTACGAGAACGGCACATTGCGCGACTTCTCCATCTGCACGCGGAGCGGCTGTAGGCAGTAGCCGATCGGTTCCCGGCGGACCGCTGCGTGTGGCAGCGGTCCGGCCCATCCCGGCCAGGCAACGCGGCCGAGGCTGTGAACTCCAGCCACTCGCCTCGACGGGCGTAGCAGTCGCTGACTCTGAGATCAGCCGTTTCCAGGGCACCTCCGAAGCGGTCGCCGCCCGGGTCTTCTGCTCCCGCTTCCTCTGTGAGTGCGGCCACGCTCCGGTTTGTACTCGCTCGGCTGCGTGCTCTGCAGGATCGTCACTGGCCGCCGGCCCTTCAGCGGCACCTCTTGGTACTTGGTCAGCCAGCACTTCACCGAGCCGCCCGCCTCGCTGCGCGCTCTGCGCCACGAGGCGCCCGTAGAGCTTGAGCGCCTCGTGACGCAGCTCCTGGCTAAGGTCCCCGCTCAGTGGCCAGCCTCCGCGGCAATGTTCGGGAGGTCCTCAAAGACATAAACAACCGGTACTTCGGAACCACCCCGCCCCAACGCGGCATGGGTATCGCCCAAGACATCAACGTCACCCGGGCAGAAGCTGTCGACGGCGTGGTCATCCCCGTTCGCAAGGTCGGCATCCCAGCGGGCATCAAGGACGGCCAGACGGCCCGGCTCCGCGAGCTCGGTGGCCTCGGGGCGCACGGTGGCGCCCCAGGGGTTGTACACCCACCATGCGCGTCGTCGACTGACTGGCCGTCGGACTCCAACTCGCCACGGTGGCTCGGGCCCCTGAGAGACGGCCGATTGTCCCCTATGAGCGGCCCAACTTGCTTGCGTAAGCTCATATTTTCGGCCTATTCGCCTAAAGGAGATCGTCGTGCCACCAGGCATCAAGTTCTGTTACACCTGAGACACCGACGAACCTCACCGGCCCCTCACCGACAACGAAAAGGCCTGGCTCAAGAGCCGAACGGGCCAAAAGAACGTCGATGGGTACTTCATGTGCGAGGCACCGAAGTGTCGCAACGTGCGAACCGGTTTCAACAAACGCCCCTTCGACCCCGTTATCCGCGTGCCCCTGTCCGATTGAAGCTCACAGAGCCAGCATGGCCTCCGCCTCGTACCACCGGCAGCACAAACTCACCCAGCCACCAGCACATCCAGCTCCCGGTCGTCGGGGCACAGGGCATGGGCCGGCTGACAACTGCCGGAGCAGGGCCCGGTCCTGCGGGTGGTCCATCACAGGCCGCATCCCGGGCGAGCACCAAAGACGGGACGCAGCCTGAGCGTGCTGCGGCACGGCGTCGCCGTGCGGCGCGGGCGAAGGTAGCTGGGCTTGGCCGGTCCCGAGGCGGGCTCAGTAGCAAGATTCATGCCGCGGTCGATGCATATGAGTTACCGCTCGCGCCTGGCCAGGCCGCGGACAACCCGCAGTTTCGAACAGTGCTGGAGGGAATCCGGGTCGCCGGGCCAGCCGGTCGCCCGCGGACCCGACCCAGCGCGGTGGCCGCCGACAAGGCGTACTCCTCGAAGGCCAACCGCGCCTATCTACGCAGGCGCGGGATCGGCGCGGTCATCCTGGAGAAGGCCGACCAAACCGCAAACCGGAAGAAGATAAGGCCCTGCCGGCGGTCGGCCCATCGCCTTCGACTCGCACCGGTACCAACAACGCAACACTGTGGAACGCTGCTTCCAGAAGATCAAAACCTGGCGCGGTCTCGCCACCCGCTACGACAAATCCCCGGAAAGCTACGAAGCAGGACTCCACCTCAGAGGATCAATCATGTGGCTGAAGCACCTCACCTCAACCACATGATCCAAACTCCAAACAGCCCCTAGCGGGCCCTTCCGGTCCCACACCACAGGCTCTGCGGGTCCTCGGTCCGCTCGGCGAAGTCGCAGGCCCGGACGAACTTGAAGTCGACGTGCAGGAGCGGCGGCCCGACGAGCGTGATGTTCCCAGACCAGACCAGACCAGGCCAGACCACATCCAGCCTCAAGTCAGCTCCAGGCCGCCGTCGATGGTCAGGATCTGGCCGGTGAGCCAGGTCGTGGCCGGGTCGGCCAGGCGGAGAATCCAGGCTGCTACCTCGGCGGGCTCGCCGCGGCGGCCGAGGGGGATGCGGGCGGTCTCCGTGCGCTTGATCTCTTCGACGGTCTCCTCGGGCACGCCGGCGGCGGCCAGCGCCTGACTCTCGGTGGGGCCGGGGGCCAGGGCGTTGACGCGGATGCCGTCGGCCGCCAGTTCCACGGCCCAACTGCGGGTGAGGTGCTCCAACGCCGCCTTGGAAGCGGCGTAGTGCGCGGCGCCGGGCAGCGGCCGGTGCCCGTACGTGCTGGAGACGTTCACGATCGAGCCCTTGGCGTCGCGCAGGTGCGGCAGGGCGGCGTGGGCGAGCAGGCTGGGCGCGGTGACGTTGAGGGCGAACAGGGCCGTGATGCCGTCGGCGGTGGTTTCGGCCACCGGCATGAGCTTGGTGGCGCCGGCGTTGTTGACCAGCACGTCAAGCCGGCCCCACCGCCGCGTCGCGGCATCGATCACGTCCGCGGGCGCACCCGGGTCGCACAGGTCGATGGGGTGCGCGGCGAACCCGGCGTGATCGGTTCCGGTCTCGGCCAGGGCGTCCGCCCGGCGCCCCACACCGAGCACGTGGGCCCCGGCGCGGGCGAAGGCACGGGCGGTGGCGCGACCGATCCCCGATCCGGCACCGGTCACCACGACGACCTTGCCGGTGAAGTCTTCGAGCGGCTGAGCGGACACCATGACTCCTTCGTTCGATGTTCGTGGAACGTCGAACAAGCTACCATGGTTCCATGAAGCGAGCACCGCACCCCGAGCCGACCGAGATGGGCCTCATCGAGGTGATGACGGCGCTGAGCGACCCGATCCGGGTCGGGCTGGCCCGGGTGCTCGCCGACGGGCGGGAGCGCGGGTGGGGCGAGCTCCGCGCCCCGGTGGCCAAGTCGACACTCAGCCATCACCTGCGCGTCCTGCGCGACGCCGGTGTCACCCGCACCCGCCAGGAAGGCACCCGCTGCTTCGTCACCCTGCGGCGCGACGACCTGGACGCCCGCTTTCCCGGGTTGCTGGAGGCCGTGCTCCAAGCGGCCCACAGCGACGACATCGGCGCCCAGGTGGGTCTCGCTAACCCGGTGGCCAGGGCCTGACCGGCATCGAGCACTTCTGGTACGCGTTGGGTGGGTGCGGTTCAACCACCCACCACGCCACCCATCACACCGTCCACCGCGCCAATCCGCACGCCACGCACTAACCCTTGCCCACCACGCCAACCAGTGCTCCCGGGGG
>NZ_JBEHZD010000204.1:0-12267 GCF_040240285.1 Streptomyces sp. HSW2009
GGGGGGGGGGGGGGGGGGGGGGGGGGGGGGGGGGGGGCCCCCCGGGGGGGGGGCGGGGGGCGGCGCGGGGGGGGGGGGGGGGGGGGGGGCGGGGGGGCCCGCACGTCGCCGGCCGCAGGGCATCGCCTGGCCGGCCAGAGGGCACGTCGCATCGCCCGTCACGGCGCCGGTCGGGGCGCCGGTCGGTCGGCACCGTCAGCGCCGGCCGTCGGGTCCACGGGGCGTACGGGAAGTACGGGGCGCAGGCCGAGCCCCGGGCGCTCCGGCGCGCGGACCGTGCCGTCGGTGCCGCCGATGCCCGTCCACGGGTCGGCGGCGAGCAGCAGATGGCCGTCCAGGTCCACCCAGCGGGCCCGGTCGGCGATGTGTACGGCGGGGGCGATGCCGAGCGAACTCGCGGTGAGGCAGCCGAGCATGAGGGCGGTGCCGCTGCCCGCGACGAGGTCGGCGATGCGCAGCGCCGCGTACACGCCGCCGCACTTGGCGAGTTTGACGTTGACCCCGTGCACCCGCCCGGCCAACCGGCGTACGTCCTCGTGCGTGACGGCGTCCTCGTCCGCGATGACGGGCACCGGCGAGTCGGCGGCGAGCGCCGCCAGCGCGTCCGGGTCGCCGGGTGCGGTGGGCTGTTCGACGGCGGCCACGCCGATGGCGGCGTACCGGGGCAGCAGGACGCGCGCCTCGGCCGCGGTCCAGGCCCCGTTCGGGTCGAGCAGCAGCCGCACGCCGGGGGCCGCGGCCCCGATGGCGCGCACCCGGGCCAGGTCGGCCTCCGGGTCGGCGCCGCCGACCTTCACCTTGAGCGTGCGGAAGCCGTGTGCGGCCAGGCGGCGGGCGGTCTCGGCGGCGTGGTCCGCGGTGCTGATGCCGAGCGTGCGGGCGGGGCCCGCGACCGGTGCGGCGGGGGCGCCGAGCAGCCGGTGTACGGGGGTGCCCGCGCGCTGGCCGACGAGGTCGAGCAGGGCCGCTTCGACGGCGGCGACCACGGCCGGCGGGGCGTCGGCCGCGGGCAACTCCCCCACCCGCAGCGCGTCGAGCGCGCTCTGCGGGTCGCCGTGCCGGGCAAGGTCGCGCGAGGCGTCGGCCAGCAGGCGCCCGATGGTGCGCGCGTCGAGCCCGAAGTAGGTGCTGGCGACGGCCTCGCCGTGGCCGTACGAGCCGGCGTGTTCGATGGTGAGCCACACCGCGTCACGGGCGGCCATGACCGAGCGGGAGATGCGCAGCGGCTCGGCGAGGTGCAGCGTGGTGGTGCGCACGGTGGTTCTCACGGGGCGGTCTCCAGGGGGTCGATGACCGTGCGGCAGCGCGCCCAGCCGGTGGCTTCCACGGCCGTGGGGTGCGGGATCTCGACGGGGCGGGTGGCGGCGCGGGCCGGGTCGATGCCGTGGGCCGTGGTGAAGGCGTCGTCGTAGATGCTGGCGAGGTAGCGGTGCGGGCCGTCGGGGAAGACGGTGGCGACCACCGCGCCGGGCTGTACCCGGGCGGCCCAGGCGGCGACCCGGGCGACGGCCCCGGTGCTCCAGCCGCCGCTGACGAAGTTGGACCTGGCCAGCCGCCGGCAGGCGTCGGCCGACTCGGCCGGCCCGACCCAGTGCACCTCGTCGAAGGCGCGGTAGGCGACGTTGCGCGGATGGATGCTGCTGCCCAGGCCGCGCATCAGGCGTGGCCTGGCGGGCTGGCCGAAGATGGTGGAGCCGGTGGCGTCCACGCCGATCAGTCGCAGGGCCGGCCACTGCCGGCGCAGCGGTCCGATCATCCCGGCGCTGTGTCCGCCGGTGCCGACGCTGCACACCAGGACGTCGAGGTGGTCGAGTTGGCCGGCGAGTTCGGCGGCCAACGAGGCGTAGCCGGCGCGGTTGTCGGGGTTGTTGTACTGGTCGGGCCAGTACGCGCCGGGCAGGGCGGCGCGCACCTGGCGGAGCCTGGCGATGCGGGCGGCCTGCCAGCCGCCGCGGGGCGCGGGCCGCTCCACGATCTCCAGCCGGGCGCCGTGGGCGCGCAGCAACTGCCGCATGGCGGGTTCGAGTTCGGCGTCGCAGACCAGCACCACCGGGTGGCCGATGGCCTGGCCGGCGAAGGCGAGGCCGATGCCGAGGGTGCCCGAGGTGGATTCCACGACGGGCGCGCCGGGGGCGAGTTCGCCGCGTTCGCGGGCGCCCAGCAGCATGGCGACGGCGGCCCTGGCCTTCATTCCGCCCGCGCCGAGCCCTTCGAGCTTGGCGAAGAATCCGGGGTGCGGTCCTGGCAGTGCAGCGGTGATGCGGGCGAGCGGGGTGCGGCCGATGAGCGCGAGGAGTTCGGGCCTTGCAGCGGCGGCGGGGTCCTCGGCCGTCGGGGCGAGCAGCCCGGCCGCGCCGGTCAACACGGCTGTCCGTACCGGTAGATGACGCTGTCGCCGCCGTCGAGCCAGAAGAACGGGTACGGCTCGGCGCATACGGCGCTGACGCCGGCCGCCAGGAGTCTGGGCGCGATGGCGCTGCCGGTCTGGGCGAACACCACCAGTGGCTTGCCGTGGTGTGCGGCGTGTTGGCGCAGCGCCTCGAAGCTGCCGTTGCCGAGCGTCATGCCGGAGACCAGGAGGGCGTCGCAGCGGTCCAGGACGGCCGCGGCGTCGGCGTGGATGGGTTCGTCCCATTCGGTGCTGCCGCCCTTGAGGTCGCAGGGCAGGTAGCCGATACCGCGGGCGCGCAGCGCCTCAAGGAGCGAGTTGACGACGCCGACGACCAGCACCTGCCGCGCGGTGGCCGGCAGCAGGTCGGCGACGGCACGCGCGCGGGCGCGCGACTTGTCGAGCGAGGTGCCGGCCGGTAGCCGGTGCGGCCTGGCCCGTGGGTCGCGGTGGGGTGGGAAGGCGTGCAGCAGGTAGGCGTCGAGCGCGGCCACCCGGACGGCCGGCAGCCGGTGGTCGAGCAGGGTGGCGACGTCGACGCCGACGCACTCGTCGAGCGTGCCGGCGCGCAGGGCCCCGGGTTCGACGGCGCAACAACCGACGGCGCCGGCCAGCCGCAGGCTGAGCACCTCGTTGTGGTAGCCGCGGGTGCGGCCCGGGTGGCGCACGGCCTGGCTGGTGCTGAAGGCGACGGAGATCCGCTGGTGGGCGGGGTCGGGCCCGAGTTCGCCTGCGCGTACCCGGCGGAGCAGGTCGGGGTAGCCGGTGGCGGCGTGCAGTGCGGTGCTCATCGGGCCACCACCTCGGCCCGTACGCCCGCGAGCAGGTCTTCGACGCGGGCCCGGGCGCCGCCGCCGGTGGGGTCGCCGGCCATGACGTGGCCGAGGTAGCCGTTGTTGCTCGCGGTCGCCTGGACGGCGGTGCCCGGCTCGGCGAACTGGGCCTCAAGGACGCCGGGGCGCCGGGCGAGTTCGGCGGCGCCGTGCACCGTCTCCAACACGCCGCTGGCGCCGGGGACCAGGAAGCCGACGGCGGCGCTGGCAAGGCCGGTGTCTTGGGGGGTGAGGTCCGGGGTGGCGCCCAGTGCGAGGTCGCCGAGGACGGCGGCGAGGTCGATGCCGGTGACGCGGCGGACCAGTTCGGTGATGCGGTTGCCCGCCGGCCTGGGGTTGACCTCCACGATGCGGGGGCCGTCCGGGGTGAGCTTGATCTCGGTGTGCGCGACGACCCGGTCGAGCCCGAGGGCGGCGATGGCCTGCCGCGCGGTGTCGGCGGCGGCCTCGGCGGCGGCCGGGTCGAGCGCGGCCGGGAACATGTGGCCGGTCTCAATGAACGCGGGGGCGCCCGCCACGCTCTTGTCGGTGACGCCGACGACGTGGGTCAGCCCGTCGAAGGAGACGGACTCCACGCTGACCTCGGGCCCGGTCAGGAGCTCTTCGACGAGCACCTGGGGCGCGCGGCGCTGGCCGCGGGCGTTGACCGGGAAGTCGGCCAGTGCGCGGTGGGCGGCGGCGAGTTCGGCCTCGTCGTCCACGCGTCGTACGAACATCCCGGCGCACAGGTCGACGGGCTTGATGACCAGTGGATAGCCGATCTCGCGGGCGGCGGCTGCGGTGGCGGGCCAGTCGGTGCACACGGCGAAGCGGGGGCCCGGCACGCCGGCTTCCTGGAGGGCGCGCCGGGTGAGGTCCTTGCGGCAGGCGCTCCGTACGGCCTCCGGCGCGGGTCCGGGCAGTCCGAGATGGGCGGCGAGGTGGGCGGCGGTGGGCAGGTAGTAGTCGCAGGAGGTGAGGACGCCGTCGAAGCGCAGCACCGGCTGGAGCCGTGCCACCTGGGCCGTCAGCGCGTCGACGTCGTGCGTGTCCCAGGTGAGGACGTTGCGCGCGCCGAGCAGGGGGTGGCGCGTGCCCTCGGCCGCGTTGCGTAGGTAGTGGTGCAGGTCACGGGTGAGGAAGGTGAACTCGTGTCCGCCCTCGCGCAGGGCGCGTGGCAGCAGTCGGCTCATGGCTCCGACCCAGCTTTCGACCATCAGAAGATGACCCACAACTCTCCTCATTGACAGGGCACTTGGGGGGTCCGGGGCACGCCGAAGGGGGGCCTTGGGGCGGCCGGGCCTGTTGACTGGGACGACACGTTATCGATAATCATTTTCATTGTCATCTAGCTGACCCACCCTTCCGTCGACCGCCGTCCCGATTGCGAGCCCGCCGTGCCCCGCACCCCCACGCCCCCTCCGGCCCCCGCGCAGACCGCCCGCGACCACCGCGACACCAGGGCGCGCCGACGCCGCCGCGCCACCGCGACGGGCGCGGCGCTGGCCAGCGTGCTCACGCTGACCCCGGCCAGCGCGCAGCCCGCCACGGACCCCGCAACCACCGCCCACCCGCCGCTGGCCTTCGGCCCGTGCCCGGCCGACGTGCCCGCCCCGCCGCAGGGCGATCGGGTCGAGTGCGGCACGGTGCGGGTGCCGCTGCGCTGGGACCGCCCGACCGGGCCCGCCATCGCTATCGCCGTCTCCCGCGTCCGGGCCTCGGGCACCGCGGCCGAGCGACGCGGCGCGCTCCTGGTCAACCCGGGCGGGCCCGGGGGCGCGGGCCTTTCGTACGCGGTGACCAAGCGGGCCAAGCTGCCCGAGCCGGTGCGCCGCGCGTACGACGTGATCGGCTTCGACCCGCGCGGCGTCGGCCACAGCGCCCCCGTCCACTGCGGTGCGATGGGCGGCCTGTTCGACCGCCCGGGCGCCGACCCGATACCCCGCGGCGCGGCGGCCGAGCGCCGTCAGCTCAGTGCGCTGCGCCAGTTGGCCACAGACTGCGCCGCGGGCGCGGACGGGGCGCTGGACGCGCTGTCCACGGCGGCGACGGCGCGGGACATGGACGCCATCCGGGCCGCCGTCGGCGAGGGGCGCACCCACTTCTTCGGCGTCTCCTACGGCAGTTACCTGGGGGCGGCCTACGCGGCGCTCTTCCCGCACCGCACCGGCCGCCTGGTCCTGGACAGCGTGGTCGGCCCCTGGGACTGGCACGACTTCGACGTACGCCAGGCCGCGGCCCTCATCGACCAGCGCCGGCGGCTCTTCCGGTGGTGGGCGGGCGACGCCGGCAGGTACCGGCTCGGGGAGAGCGCCGGCCAGGTGGACGCGGCCTACCGGCGGGCCCGTGCCGCTCTCGCGGCGGCCCCGGTGGACGGCTTCGGCCCGGCCGAGTTCGACCGTGCGGTCTACCGGGCCCTGGCCCGCACCGAACGCTGGGCCCCGCTCGGCGACGGCCTGCGCGACTACCTGCGGACCGGCTCCGTCGCCGGGCTGCGACCCACGGCCCCGTTCGACGGCCCGGCCTCGCGCAACTACGAGGCGGCCAACCGGGTCGTCAAGTGCGCGGACGGCCCCGGGCCGAGCCCCCGGCAGGTCATCGCCGACGTGCGCGCCCTGCGGCGCCGCGACCGAGATCCCGTACTGGTCGGCCTGGAGGCCAGCGCCTGTGCCTTCTGGCACCACCGGCCGCGCCACCGCACCCCGCTCGGCGGCCGGCTCGCCACGCCGCCGCTGCTGGTGGCCAGCGAGCACGACCCGATCACCCCACTGGTCGGCGCCCGGAGCCTTGCGGCCACCCTGCCGGGGGCGCGCCTGGTCACCCTGCGGAACGACTACGCGCACGGCGTCTTCGCCAGCCGGGGCAACCCGTGCGTGGACCGGGCGGTGACCGGGTACCTGCTCGCCGGCGCCCTCCCCGCCACCGACCTGAGCTGCCGCGGCGCGGGGCTGCCGGCGCACGAGGGGCCCTGAGCGCCCGGGCCCGCGGCCCTGCGCCCTGGCCCGCGCGCGACACGCTGCCGGGCGAGAAGCGGCGCCCGCCACCCGCCGGGTGGTAGGGATGGCGCGCTCTCCCGTGGGCGAAGGCGAGGAGTGAGAGGCATGGAGTGGTTCACGGCCGATGGCTACTGGTGGAGCCGGCTGGTCTTCCAACGCGCGCTGGCCGCCCTGTACCTGACGGCGTTCCTGACCGCGGCCCTCCAGTTCCGGGCGCTGCTCGGCACGCACGGGCTGACCCCGGTGCCGCAGTTCGTGGCCCGGGTGCCCTTCCGTGCGGCGCCCAGCCTCTTCCACCTCCACTACAGCGACCGGGCGTACGCGGCGCTCGCCTGGGGCGGGGTCGCGCTCGCCGCGCTCGTCCTGGCCGGCGGCGCGGACGCGGTGCCGCTCGCGGCCGGGATGGCGCTGTGGGCCGCGCTGTGGGTGCTGTACCTGTCGATCGTGAACGTCGGCCAGACCTGGTACGGGTTCGGCTGGGAGTCGCTGCTGCTCGAAGCCGGCTTCCTCGCCGTCTTCCTGGGCAACTCCCGCGTCGCGCCGCCGGTCCTGGTGCTGTGGCTGGTGCGGTGGCTGCTGTTCCGGGTCGAGTTCGGCGCCGGTCTGATCAAGATGCGCGGCGACCGCTGTTGGCGCGAGCTGACCTGCCTGGACTATCACCACGAGACCCAGCCCATGCCGGGCCCGCTGAGCTGGTTCTTCCACCGTCTGCCGAAGCCGCTGCACCGGGTGGAGACCGCGGCCAACCACGTGGCCCAACTCCTGGTGCCGCTCGCCCTGTTCACCCCGCAGCCGGTGGCCTCGGTGGCCGCGCTGGTCATCATCGGCACCCAGCTCTGGCTGGTGCTCTCGGGCAACTTCGCCTGGCTCAACTGGCTCACCATCGCGCTGGCCGTGACCGCCGTGGACGGCGAGCTGATCGGCGACCTGTCCGGCACCGGCGCGCCACCGGACCGCGGCACGCCACCGGTGTGGTTCACGGTGCTGGTGCTGGCGGTCACGGCGCTGGTGGTGGTGCTCAGCTACTGGCCGGTGCGCAATCTGTTCGCCAGGCACCAGCGGATGAACGCCTCCTTCAACCCGCTGCACATCGCCGGCGCGTACGGCGCCTTCGGCAGCGTCAGCCGACACCGGCACGAGGTGGTCATCGAGGGCACCGACGCCCCGCCCGGCACGGTCGAGCCGCAGTGGCGGGCGTACGAGTTCAAGGGCAAGCCGGGCGATCCGCGCCGCCTGCCGCGGGCGTGCGCGCCCTACCACCGGCGGCTCGACTGGATGATGTGGTTCGCGGCGCTGTCACCCTCGTTCGCCAGGCCGTGGTTCGCCCCGCTGCTGGGCAAGCTGCTCGCGGGCGACCGGGCGACGCTGCGGCTGCTGCGCGGCAACCCCTTCCCCGACACACCACCGACGCAGGTGCGGGCCAGCCTCTACGCGTACCGCTTCACCACCTGGCACGAACTGCGCGCCACCGGCGCCTGGTGGCACCGCACCCCGGTCGGGGCCTTCCTGCCGCCGGTCACCGCGCAAACGCTGGAGGCCACGGCCCGCCGAGCCGGTCTTGCCCCACCCCACCACGAGCGCTGACCGGCCGGCCGGCCCGCGCCCTGGGCCCGGCTTCCGCGCCACCCGCCAGCGCGGCGTCAGGGCAGGTCGCGGGCGCCGAGGCGGAGGTGCTCGATGTGGTAGACGGCCTCGTCGAGCAGTTGGGCCACATGGTGGTCGTAGAGGCTGTAGACGATCCGCCGGCCCTTGCGGGAGCCGGTGACCAGGCCGAGGGCGCGGAGCAGGCGCAGTTGGTGGGAGACGGCCGACTGCTCCATGCCGACGGCCTCGGCCAATTCGGTCACCGGGCACGGGCCCTGGCGCAACCGGGTGAGGATCATCAACCGCGACGGCGTCGCCAGGGCTTGCAGCGTGGCGGCGATCGTGGCGGCGGAGTCCGCGTCGAGCAGTTCCACCGGGGTGGTTTCGCCCTTGGCTCCGCCTGTTCCGTGTCCCATACGGGTCATCGTAACCACGAGTTTTTACGAACACCTGAAGACCTCTTCATGTATTCGGCTATGGTGAGTGCCCCCGCCCGCCATCGCCCGCGAAGAGGTACGCCGCCATGGCCACCCAGCTCGTCGACGAGCCCCACGCCCCTTCATCCCCCGACGCCGCCGCCCCGCCGCCGCGCCGCACCCCGGTGGCCGCGCTGCCCGAGGTGCGCTGGGCGGCGCTGGCCACCCTCGCCTTCCTCCTGGCGCTCCCGCTGGACCTGGCCGGCGCGCCCGGTTGGACGTGGGGACCGCTGTACGCGGTGTGTTACGCGGCGGGCGGCTGGGAGCCGGCCTCGGCGGGCCTGGCGGCGCTGCGCGAGCGGACGCTCGACGTGGACCTGCTGATGGTGGTGGCGGCGCTCGGCGCGGCGGGCATCGGCCAGTTCCTGGACGGCGGGCTGCTGATCGTCATCTTCGCCACCTCGGGCGCGCTGGAGGCGCTGGCGACCCGGCGTACGGCCGACTCGGTGCGCGGCCTCCTCGACCTGGCCCCGGCCACCGCCCGCCGGCTGGCCGCGGACGGCACCGAGCACCGGGTGGACGTGGCGGAGCTGACGGTGGGTGACGTGGTGCTGATGCGGCCGGGCGAGCGGCTGCCCGCCGACGGCGCGGTCACCGATGGCGCGAGCGACGTGGACCAGGCGACCATCACCGGCGAGCCGCTGCCGGCGCCCAAGCGGCCCGGCGACCCCGTCTTCGCCGGCACCCTCAACGGCACCGGCGCCCTGCGGGTGCGGGTGGAGCGCGACGCGGGCGACTCGGTCATCGCCCGGATCGTGGCGCTGGTGGAAGAGGCCAGCGAGACCAAGGCGCCCACCCAGTTGTTCATCGAGAAGGTGGAGCAGCGCTACTCGGTCGGCGTGGTCGTGGCCACGCTGGCGCTGTTCGCCGTGCCGCTGGCGTTCGGCGCGCCGTTCACCGAGACGTTGCTGCGGGCCATGACGTTCATGATCGTGGCCTCGCCGTGTGCGGTGGTGCTGGCCACCATGCCGCCGCTGCTGTCGGCGATCGCCAACGCCGGGCGGCACGGCGTGCTGGTGAAGTCGGCCGTGGTGATGGAGCGCATCGGCGAGGTCGACCGGGTGGCCCTGGACAAGACCGGCACGCTCACCGAGGGCGCGCCGCGGCTGGCCGCGGTGCACGTCGTCGGGCCGGTGCCGGGGCGGCCCGATCGGGCGGCGGCAGGGACGGCGGACGCGGCAGGCGCGACAGCGGAGGCGGGTCCGGCCGGGGTTTCCCCGGCGGACGCGGCCCTGGCCCTGGCCGCAGCCGCCGAGCAGCCCAGCGAACATCCGCTGGCCCGGGCCGTGGTGGCGGCAGCGCGGGCCCGCGGCCTCACCCTGGAGCCGGCGCACGACTTCGACTCCGCCCCCGGCAGCGGGGTGCGCGCGCTGGTCGCGGGTCAGCGGGTACGGGTCGGCAGCCCGGCCGCGACGCTCGGCGAGAGGGCCGGCGGCCCGGCGCCCTCGGGTGGGTCGCGGGTGGGTGTGCCGTTGGGTGTGCCACAGGTGGACACGTCACAGGTGGGTGTGTCGCCGGTGGGTGTGCCAGAGGTGGGCGCGCCGCCGGTGGGCGCGCCACAGGTGGGTGTGTCGTCCATGAGCGCGGACCCGCCCGGGGCGGCGGAGGCGCGCCAGGTGGCGGAGGCGCGCCGGATGGTGGCGGCTGAGCAGGAGGCGGGCCGTACCGCCGTCGTCCTCACGGTGGCCGACCGCCCGGTCGCGGTGCTGGCCGTCGAGGACCGTACGCGCGCGGGCGCGGGCGCTGCGGTCGCCGCACTGCGCCACCTCACCGGCGCCGAGCCGGCCCTGCTCACCGGCGACAACGAGCGCGCCGCGCGCCGGCTCGCCACCGACACCGGCATCACCGACGTGCGCGCCGAACTCCTGCCCCAGGACAAGGTCGCGGCGGTCCGCGGCTGGCAGGAGGCCGGGCACCGGGTGCTCGTGGTCGGCGACGGCGTCAACGACGCGCCGGCGCTGGCCGCCGCGGACAGCGGCCTGGCCATGGGCCGGGCCGGTTCCGACCTGGCCCTGGAGACGGCCGACGCGGTGGTCGTACGCGACGAACTCGGCACGGTGCCCGCCGTGGTGGCACTGTCCCGGCGGGCCCGCCGGGTGGTGCGGCAGAACCTGGTGATCGCCGCCGTGTGCATCGGGGCGCTGGTGATCTGGGACCTGGCCGGCCACCTGCCCCTGCCGCTCGGCGTCGCCGGCCACGAGGGCTCGACCGTCCTGGTCGGCCTGAACGGGCTGCGGCTGTTGCGCGGGGCGCAGTGGCGGCGAGGGGCGACAGGCTGAGGGTTGGTGGGAGTGGGGTGGGGGCGGCCGATTGCGGTGGTTGCGGAGTTGCGGCCGTCCGCGGGCCGGGGGCGGCGTACGGGGTGACCGCGACGGCGAGCGGCCAAGCCACGGGCACGGGGTGCGGGTGTGAGGCGCCGAGCGTGGGACACAGGGCGTGGGCTGTGAGGCGCCGAGGGCGGAACGCGGGCCAGGGCATGGCGTACGAGTAGCCGCGCCGGCGAGCGGCCATCCACGGGCGCGGGCGCGGAGGGCGGGACCCAGCGTGGGGTGGGCACCGGGTGTGGCGTGTGAGGCGCATGGCGCGAGATGCGCGGCACAGAGTTCGGGGCGCAGAGTAGGGGATGCGAGGCGCGAGGCGCGGCGCACGGGGCGTGGCTGAGGTGCGGGCCGGGGCGGTTCGGGGCAAGCTCGACGACGGCACCCGGGCGCCGGGGCGCCGGGCCGGACGGCGACGACGACGGCCGACGTGACGGGCGGCCGGGAGACGGGCCACCCCGGTGCGCCCAGACCGTCAAGGCCGTCGAGATCGTCACGACCGCCGCGACCCGCGAGGGCAGAGCACTGACCACGAACGGCCCGGCCGCACGACGCCGGGGGCGACCGCCGCGGCTGTCCCGCGCGCGGATCGTCGCCGCGGCCCATCAGATCCTGCGCACCGAGGGCGCGGCGCAGTTGACGATGCGCCGGCTGGCCACCGCGCTGCACAGCACGCCGACGGCGCTGTACCACCACGTGGCCGACAAGGACGCGCTGTTGGTCTCGGTGCTGGAACACGTGGCGCGCACGCTGCCACGCCCCGACCTGCCCGCCGACCCGCGGCAACGGGTGCTGGCGGCCTGCGCCCTGATGCACCGGGCGTTCCTGGCCGACCCGTGGATGGTGCCGATCGTCGCCCGCAGCCAATCGGTGGGCACGTCGGCCGGCTGGCTCACCGAGGAGGTCGTGGCCGCGCTGACGGAACTGGGCCTCAGCGACGAGCGGGCCTTCTGGGCCTGCCAGACCCTCTGCTACTTCACCGCCGGCCAGGCCCTGTCCACCGCACCGGAGCACCGCTCGGACGACGACCGGCCCCGCCCGGACTACGTCGCAGCGGCCACGTCCGACCAGGAGTCGCCCCCACTCCCCCACCTGTCCCAACTGGCCGACCGCTCAAGACGGTTGACGGACACGTACAGCTACGAACTCGGCGTCACGCACATCGTGGACGGGGCCCTGGCACAGGGCGGTTAGGGCACGGTTCGAACCGCCCCGGCGGGTGGCAGAGCAGGACGAGGGCGCCCCGGTCCGCCCGCGCCCGTCCCGGTGGCGCCACCGCGGCGGGCCCGTCCAGCCGGCGTCGCGCGCGCCCGCACGACGGCCCACAGCACCAGCGGGGACGGCGCCAGCGAGGACGGCACCAGCGGCGGGCGGGGGCGGCTGCTGGGCCCCGCTGGTCATCGCACAGCACTCACCCGACCGTACGAACCGTACGAACGCGCTGCACACTGCCGCGCCGATCCCGCGCTCCCCGACCCGCAACGACCACAGCCCTCAGCGACCGCAGCCCTTTAACGACCGCGGGGGGGGGGGGGGGGGGGCGGGCGGGGGGGGGCGGCGGGGCGCGCGCCGGGCGGGGGGGGGGGGGGGGGGGGGGGGGGGGGGGGGGGGGGGGGGGCGGCGGGCGGCGGGCGGCGGTACGCAACGGACACGGGCCAGCCGTGACGCGGAGCGGGATCGACGCGGGGGGCA
>NZ_JBEHZD010000205.1:0-12255 GCF_040240285.1 Streptomyces sp. HSW2009
GGGGGCGGGGGGGTTTCGCGTCGTCTCCCCCGTCCGCCCCGGGCCCCGGGGGGGGGGGGCCCCCCGGGGGGCGGGGCGGCCCCGGGGGGGGGGGGGGGGGCCCCCCCCCGCCACGTCGACCGCGTCCATCGGCCGGCTCTGCGGCAGTTCCACGGCGCCGGTGTCCGCGACGGGCGCGGCCTTGCGGGGCCTGCGCCGCTTGCTGAGCGCGGCCTCTTCGGCCTGCTCGGGGTCGATGCCGGCCGTGTCCTCGTCGCCGGCCCCGGCCCTGCGCCGCGAGCGCTTGGCGGGTACCTGCCGCCACTCCTCCGCGTACCCGTCCTCGTCGTCGTACGCGTCGCCGGCTTCCTCCGCCATGCGCTCGCCGTCGTCGATGAGGCCGAGCCTGACCAGCAGTTGACGGGCCCGTTGCGGGATGCGGTTGACCGGTGTCGCGGTCACCACGAGCAGGCCGAAAATGGTCAGCAGCACCAGCAGGGCGACGGCCAGCGGTTCACGCACGGTGGTGATCAGCGGTTGGGACGCTCCCCAGCCGATCAGCCCGCCGGCGTCCTGCATCGCCTCGGTGCCCTCTTCGCGGCTCGGCGCCCCGCAGGCGATGTGGACCTGCCCCAACACGCCGAGCACCAGGGCGGAGAGGCCGATCACGATGCGGCCGTTGGCCTCCGGCTTCTCCGGGTGGCGGAACAGCCGCATGGCCATGATGGCGAACAGGATCGGCACCACCAGGTCGAGCCGGCCGAACGTCGCGGTCACCAGCATCTCGACCAGGTCGCCGACCGGGCCGTCCAGATTGGACCAGGTGCCCCCGGCGACCACCAGCGCGACCCCGAACAGCAGCAGGGCCATCCCGTCCTTGCGGTGCGCCGGGTCCAGGCCCCGCGCGCCGCGACCGATCCCGCGGAACATCGCCCCCACCCCGCGCGCCAGCCCCCGCCACACCGCGCGCACCGCACGGAGCAGACCACCGGTGGGGGACGGTGCGGGTTTGGCCGCGGCCTTCTTCGCCGGCGCCTTCTTCGCGGGTGCAGCCGACTTCTTGGCGGGCGCCTTCTTGGCAGCCGCCTTCTTCGCAGGTTTCGCAGCAGCCTTTTTGGCGGCTCCTCCGGCGGACTGCTTCGAGGTGCCCGCCGCGCTCGGGGAACCCTTGCCGGACGTACGAGAAGCCATGCGCCGAGGTTACCCGGGTCGGCCGTATGGGGCACGCACGCCCAGGGCTTTCTCCTGGGCCACCTGCTGCCGCCCGGGCGGTGGGGACACCACGGACAGGAGGGGTACGAGCGATGCGCAGGTGCGCGGCACGAGGGGCGCGGCGCGCTCCGGGAGCCGGCCGGGGCGAGAGGGACGCAAGCGGCGGGGCGCGGCGGCGGGCACGAGAGCCCGGCGAGGCAAGAACACACCAGCCCCGGCGGGGCACGAAGCGAGCGAGACACGAAGCAACGTCAGCACCCGGGCACCGCACCCGGCCTGAGGAACAGCCAGCAACCGTACCCCCGGGGGCCGCACCGGCGACGGATGCGCGGCAGGCGGCCGGAGCGCAACACGGGGGCAAAGCGCGATACGGGACGGACGGCCAAAAGAGGGGCGGGAAACGGAGGGCCGAGGAGGCGGAAAAGAGAACGGCCGCCTCGCACACCGGTCGGTGGCTGGCGGCGTCCCGGGGCGCGCCGGGCGGGGTGGGTGTCGGCGGCGCCCCCGTACGTGGCGGGTCAGTTCGGCGACGGCAGCGGGCTCGCGCTGCTCCCCGTCCCCGGCTCCAACGCGTCCAGCGCCCTGCGCAGCCCGGTGAGCTTGCGCTCCAGGTGGGCGGCGGTGGCCACGGCTGCGGCGTCTGACGACTCGTCGAGCTGCTTGGACAGCGCCTCGGCCTGCTCCTCCACGGCTGCCAGGCGCGCGGACAGCTCGGCGAGCAGCCCCGCGGGCTCCTTGGCCTCCGCGACCGGCTGCTGACCGCCGTCCAGTTGGAGCCGCAGCAGCGCGGCCTGCTCCCGCAGTTGGCAGTTCTTCGTATACAGCTCGACGAAGACCGACACCTTGGCGCGCAGCACCCACGGGTCGAAGGGCTTGGAGATGTAGTCCACAGCACCCGCCGCGTACCCACGGAAGGTGTGGTGCGGGCCGTGGTTGATCGCGGTGAGGAAGATGATCGGGATGTCCCGGGTCCGCTCCCTGCGCTTGATGTGCGCGGCCGTCTCGAAGCCGTCCATGCCGGGCATCTGCACGTCCAACAGGATGACCGCGAAGTCGTCCGTCAACAGCGCCTTGAGCGCTTCCTCCCCTGACGATGCCCGCACCAGCGTCTGGTCCAGCGCGGAGAGAATGGCCTCCAACGCCAGCAGATTCTCCGGCCGGTCATCGACCAGGAGGATCTTGGCCTTCTGCACCATGCCTCGTCCTCCTCGCCCCGGCATGGGGTCCCCCCAGCTCGAAGTGGTGAGGGATGCACCGGGCGCCGCCCCGGGGGACGACTCCCTTACGCCGCCCGCCCTTGTGCCGGTCATGGTAGCCGCACCCCGCTGTTCGCCACACCCTGTCACCGCGATGTCACTGTGCACGTAACAGAAAACGCAGTGGAGGACGAGAAGGTTCCCCGAATGCCACGTTCCCACACGCTTGTGGCCACGGTCCGTCAACAAATCCGCCGGGCGGCGCCCCCCGCCCGGTACGCTCCGTCACCCTTCGCGCATCCAGTGCCGCATCACGGTCAGCAGATGATCGGTGTCCACCGGCTTCGTGACGTAGTCGGACGCCCCGGCCTCGATGCTCTTCTCCCGGTCGCCCTTCATCGCCTTGGCGGTCAACGCCACGATGGGCAGGCCGGCGAACTGCGGCATCCGGCGGATCGCCGCCGTCGTCGCGTAGCCGTCCATCTCGGGCATCATGATGTCCATCAGCACCAGCACCACGTCGTCGTGCTGCTCCAGGACCTCGATCCCCTCGCGCCCGTTCTCGGCGTACAGCACCTGGAGCCCGTGCCGCTCCAACACGCTGGTCAGGGCGAACACATTGCGGATGTCGTCATCGACGATGAGCACCTTCTCGCCGTCGAACCCGCCCGCGCCGTTCGGCTCGGCCACCAGGTCCTGGCCGGCGAGCAGCCACGGCTCCGGTGGCTGGCCGCCCGCGGCCCGCCTGGCCGAGCGGCGGTCCCTGGGCGCCGGCGCCGCGCTCCGCTTGCCCCCGCCCCGGGCGCCGGCCCCACTTGGCGCACTCGCTCCCGACTGCGGCGCACGCGCGGTCGATGGCGCCCTCAGCTCGATCGCGGCCTCCGGCTCCGCGCCCGCCGCTGCCGGCGCCGCACCCGTCTCGTCCGCCCCGGCCTCCGCCGACCGGACCGCCGCCGCAGCAGCCTCGATGGCCGGCGTGCCGGCGCCACCGGCCGACAGCTCCGGGTAGCCGGGCGCGGACAGGTCATCGGGCCTGAGCGGGAGGTAGAGGGTGAAGGTGGAGCCGCGGCCCGGCTGGCTGTCGGCGTGGATCTCACCACCGAGCAGCCGGGCGATCTCCCGGCTGATGGACAGTCCGAGCCCGGTGCCCCCGTACTTGCGGCTGGTCGTGCCGTCCGCCTGCTTGAACGCCTCGAAGATCACCCGCATCTTGCTGGCGGCGATGCCGATGCCGGTGTCGGTGACCGAGAACGCGATGATCTTGGAGCCCATGTCGCGCAACCCGCCGTGTTCGAGGAGCTGCTCCCTGATGGCGTCGGGCACATCCGCCTCGGCCGGCCTGATGACCAGCTCCACCGCGCCCACGTCGGTGAACTTCACCGCGTTGGACAGCAGGTTGCGCAGCACCTGGAGCAGCCGCTGGTCATCGGTGTGCAGCGTGGCCGGCAGCTCCGGCGAGACCCGTACGGAGAAGTCGAGTCCCTTCTCCGCGGTGAGCGGCCGGAAGGTGGCCTCCACATAGTCCACGAGCTGGACCACCGCGATCCGGGTCAGGCTCACGTCCATCTTGCCCGCCTCGACCTTGGACAGGTCCAGGATGTCGTTGATGAGCTGGAGCAGGTCGGAGCCGGCCCCGTGGATGGTCTCGGCGAACTCCACCTGCTTGGGCGAAAGGTTCCCGTCCGCGTTGTCGGCCAGCAACTTGGCGAGGATGAGCAGCGAGTTGAGCGGGGTGCGCAGCTCGTGCGACATGTTGGCCAGGAACTCCGACTTGTAGCGCATCGACACCGCGAGTTGCTCAGCGCGCTCTTCGAGCCCCTGTCGGGCGTCCTCGATCTCGGTGTTCTTGACCTCGATGTCGCGGTTCTGCCGGGCGAGCCGGTCCGACTTCTCCTCCAGCTCCGCGTTGGACGCCTGAAGCGCCTTCTGCCGGTTCTCCAACTCGGCCGACCGCTCGCGCAGTTGCTCGGTGAGCTCCTGCGACTGCTTGAGCAGCACCTCGGTCTTGATGTTGACGCTGATGGTGTTGACGCTGGTGCCGATCATCTCGGCGATCTGGTTGAGGAAGTCCTTCTGGATCTGCGTGAAGCACTGGAAGGACGCCAGCTCGATCACGCCGAGCACCTGCCCCTCGAAGAGCACCGGCAACACGATGACCTGCGCCGGCGGCGCCTCACCGAGCCCGGAGCCGATCTTGAGGTATCCGGCCGGCACGTTCTCGACCAGGATGGTGCGCTTCTCCTCGGCGGCCGTGCCGATCAGACCGTCACCGGGCTCGAAGGTGGTGGGCATGTCGTGCTTGGAGTATCCGTACCCGCCGATCATGCGCAGCTCGTACGCGCCGGCGCCGGACCCGTCCCCGGTGTCCTGGCCGGTGTCGATGGCGTCCCCGATGGGCGTGGCCAGGAAGAACGCGCCGTGCTGGGCGGCGACCACCGGCGTCAGCTCGCTCATGATGAGCCGCGCCACGTCCTCCAGGTCCCGGCGGCCCTGCATCAACCCCGAGATGCGCGCCAGATTGCCCTTGAGCCAGTCCTGCTCCTTGTTGGCCAGGGTCGTCTCGCGCAGGTTGGCGATCATCGTGTTGATGTTGTCCTGGAGCTCCAGGATCTCGCCCGCCGCATCCGCCTTGATCTTGAGGTTGAGGTCGCCGCGGGTCACCGCGGTGGCGACCTCGGCGATGGCGCGCACCTGCCGGGTGAGGTTGCCGGCCATCTCGTTCACCGACTCGGTCAGGTCCTGCCAGGTGCCGGCCACGTCCCGGACCCGCGCCTGGCCACCGAGCTGCCCCTCGGTGCCCACCTCCCGCGCCACCCGGGTGACCTGCTCGGCGAACGAGGAGAGCTGGTCCACCATCGTGTTGATGGTCGTCTTCAGCGCGAGGATCTCGCCCCGCGCATCGATGTCGATCTTCTTGGTGAGGTCGCCCTTGGCGATGGCGGTCGTCACCATCGCGATGTTGCGGACCTGGCCGGTCAGGTTGGAGGCCATGCCGTTCACCGAGTCGGTGAGGTCCTTCCACGTCCCCGCCACGCCCGGCACCCGCGCCTGGCCGCCCAGGATGCCGTCGGTGCCCACCTCGCGCGCCACGCGCGTCACCTCGTCGGCGAACGAGGACAACGTCGTGACCATGGTGTTCACCGTGTCGGCGAGCTGGGCGACCTCGCCGCGCGCCTCGACGGTGACCTTCTTGGTCAGATCGCCGTTGGCGACCGCGGACGACACGTCGGAGATGTTGCGCACCTGGATGGTCAGGTTGTTGGCCATCAGATTGACGTTGTCGCTCAGGTCCTTCCAGATGCCGGTCACCCCCGGCACCCGGGCCTGACCGCCGAGCTGCCCCTCCGTACCCACCTCACGGGCGACCCGGGTGACCTGCTCGGCGAAGGACGACAACTGGTCGACCATCGTGTTGACCGTGGTGACCAGCGCGAGGATCTCGCCCTTGGCGTCCACCGTGACCTTCTTGGACAGGTCACCCTTGGCGACCGCGGTGGTGACCTCGGCGATGTTACGGACCTGCGAGGTCAGGTTGTTCGCCATGAAGTTCACCGACTGGGTGAGGTCCTTCCAGGTGCCCGAGACGCCCTGCACCTCGGCCTGGCCACCGAGCATGCCCTCGGTGCCCACCTCACGCGCCACCCGCGTCACCTCGTCCGCGAACGAGGAGAGCTGGTCCACCATCGTGTTGAGGGTGTTCTTCAGCTCCAGGATCTCGCCCCGCGCGTCCACGTCGATCTTCTGCGACAGGTCACCGCGCGCCACCGCCGTCGCGACCTGCGCGATGTTACGAACCTGGGCGGTCAGGTTCCCCGCCATCCCGTTCACCGAGTCGGTCAGGTCACGCCAGACCCCCGCCACGCCCGGCACCTGCGCCTGGCCGCCCAGCCGGCCGTCCGTACCCACCTCGCGGGCCACCCGCGTCACCTGCTCGGCGAAGGCCGAGAGCTGGTCGACCATCGTGTTGATGGTGTTCTTCAGCTCCAGGATCTCCCCGCGCGCATCCACGTCGATCTTCTGCGACAGGTCACCGCGCGCCACCGCCGTCGTCACCTGCGCGATCTGCCGCACCTGCGACGTCAGGTTCCCGGCCATGAAGTTGACGGAGTCCGTCAACTCCTTCCAGGTGCCGCTCACGCCGTCCACCTGGGCCTGACCGCCGAGCCGCCCCTCGGTGCCCACGTCCCGCGCCATCCGCGTGACCTGGTCAGCGAAGGAGGAGAGCTGGTCCACCATCGTGTTCACGGTGTTCTTGAGCTGGAGCATCTCACCGGACACGTCGACGGTGACCTTCTGCGACAGGTCACCGTTGGCCACCGCCGTCGTCACCTGCGCGATGTTGCGCACCTGGCCGGTGAGGTTACGGAAGGCGGTGTTGACCGAGTCGGTCAGGTCCTTCCAGGTACCGGCGGCACCCGGTACCTGCGCCTGCCCACCGAGCTCACCCTCGACGCCGACCTCCCGGGCCACCCGCGTCACCTCGGCACCGAACGAGGAGAGCTGGTCCACCATGGTGTTGACGGTGTTCTTCAGCTCCAACATCTCGCCGTAGACATCGACGGTGACCTTCTGCCCCAGATCACCGTTGGCCACCGCCGTCGTCACCTGCGCGATGTCCCGCACCTGCGTGGTGACGTTGCGGAACGCGGTGTTCACCGAATCCGTCAGGTCCTTCCAGGTACCGGCGGCACCCGGCACCTGCGCCTGCCCACCCAGCAGCCCCTCGGCCCCCACCTCACTGGCCACCCGGGTGACCTCGTCCGCGAAGGTGCGCAGCGTCTCGGTCATGGTGTTGATGGTGTCCGCGAGCTGCGCGATCTCACCGCGCGCACTGACCGTGACCTTCTGCGACAGGTCACCGTTGGCGACCGCCGTCGTCACCTGGGCGATGCCGCGCACCTGCGCGGTCAGATTGCCGGCCATCAGGTTGACCGAGTCCGTGAGGTCCTTCCACACCCCGGCCACGCCCGGCACCTTCGCCTGACCGCCGAGCTCGCCCTCGGTGCCCACCTCCCGGGCCACCCGCGTCACCTCGGACGCGAACGAGGAGAGCTGGTCGACCATCGTGTTGACGGTGTTCTTCAGCTCCAGCATCTCGCCGGCCACGTGCACCGTGACCTTGCGCGACAGGTCACCCTTGGCCACCGCGGTCGTCACCAGCGCGATGTCCCGCACCTGCGCCGTCAGCCGGGACGCCATCGTGTTGACCGAGTCGGTGAGGTCCTTCCACGACCCCGACATGCCCCGCACCTTGGCCTGGCCGCCGAGCTTGCCCTCCGTACCGACCTCGCTCGCCACGCGCGTCACCTCGTCGGTGAACGCCGAGAGCTGGTCCACCAGACCATTGACGGTACGCCCGACCTTCAGGAACTCCCCGCGCAACGGATGCGCCGCCCCGTCCGCACCGCGCGAGCGCAGGTCCATCCGCTGCTCAAGATCGCCCTCGGCAACGGCCGAAAGCACCCGCCCGACCTCGGACACCGGCCGTACGAGATCGTCGACGAGCGCGTTGGACGCGTCGATCGCCGCGGCCCAGGACCCCTCACAGGCGCCGGTCTCCAACCGCTCCGTGAGTTTCCCCTCACGCCCGACGACCCGCCGCACCCGCGCCAGCTCCCCGGTGAGCTGCACATTGCGGTCGGCGACCTCGTTGAAGACGGCGGCGACCTCCGCCATGACGCCCTCGCCCGAGACCGTCAGGCGTTTCCGGAAATTGCCGTCCCGCATGGCAGTCAGCGCCGTCAGCAGCCGGTTCAAGGCCGCCGTATCCACCTCGGTCGTCCCGTTCGTACGGGTACGTCCGCTCTTTGCGCGCGTGCTCGTGCCCCGCGCGGCTGCGCCAGACTCCACCGTATGCCTCCCGCAGGGTCGACCGTGCTCGTCGGGCTCTCTTTTGAGCCTTCCCAGTGTTTCACCATGGCCCAACCAGGCCATAACAGTTCGGCAGCATCGCACACCACCGAGGACGCGCTCGGGGTGGATTCACAGCGGACTGGCATCCGCGCGCTCGGCGAAGGTAAGTAACCTGGCATTCGGCTAGGCATCGGAGGGGCGCTGCGACATGGGTGAGCAGATCGCCGAGACACGCATGAGGAGACCTGTGATCACCGCGCGGGCAGCCGCCACCTTCGACCCGGTCGGCCGCTCCGTCGCCGCCGCCCGCGCCTTCGTCCGCGACACGCTGCAAGGCTGGGGCTTCACCGACGTCGTCGACGACGCAGTGGTCCTGACCAGCGAACTCGTCACCAACGCGGTGGTGCACGCGGGAACCGCGGCCGACGTCGCCTGTCTGCGCACCGAGGGCGGCGTGCGCGTGGAGGTCGCCGACCGCTACCCCGAGCGCGAGGTCCCGCTGCAAAGCGCCGGAGTGCACTTCGGCAGCCCGGACCGCGAAGGCGGCCGAGGACTGCTGCTGTGCGCCGCCCTGGCCTCCCGCTGGGGCGTGGAGTACACCGCCACGTACAAGCAGGTCTGGTTCCAGCTCGACCTCCCCGACCGCCCCGCCGGCACCCGCTCGGCCGGCCCCGCGCTCCCCGCCGAGGCGCTGCCGGTCACCGACGCGCGGGTGCGGGTCGCGGTCATCCAGATCGACGGCCCCGGCGCCATCAGCTCCTGGAACGAGGACGCGCAGGAGCTCTTCGGCTTCGGCCCCGAGCAGGTCACCGGCAAGCCCCTCACCGACTTCGCGGCCTGGCCGCACACCCCGGGCACCAGCACCGGCATCGCCGAGGCCCTCCAGCTCTCCCGCTGGGAGGGCTCGTACGGCATCCGCGGCGCCGACGGTCGCGTCATCCCGGTCTACGCCTCCCACCTGCGGGTGCGGGACGCGGACGGCGATCCCTCCACCGTCTGCCTGCTCGTCCGCGACCACGAGCGCGCCGTGCTCCAGACCCCCTCGCGCAACTCATCGGCCGACAGCACATCGGCCGTCGAACGCGGCTCGGCCAACGACGCCTTCGAGGTCTTCATCGGCTCACCGGCCCCCGACGACCTCGACGGGCTGCTCCAGCGCACCGTCGAGCGGGCCCGGGACATGCTCGACGGCGACAGCGCCTACCTCCTGCTGGCCACCGACGACGAGACCGAACTCGAAGTCCGCGCCTCCACCGGCCTGCCCTCCTCCCGGCAGCGCTTCGCCCGGGTCCCTGTCGAGGCCGGCTCGGGGCGGTACGGGTCGGCCCGGATGCCCGCCGTCCACGAGGACCTCAGCGCCGTGCCGGGCGCCGTGCCGCTGCTCAGCAACACCGGCATGCGCTCGGTCGTCACGGTCCCGCTCAAGGTCGAGGGCCGGCTGACGGGTTCGCTCGGCGTCGCCGCCGAAACCCCCGGCCGGTACAGCAACGAGGAGGCCCTGCGGCTCCAGTTCGCCGCCGACCGCATCGCCCTGGCCGTCGAGTCCGCCCGGCTGACCGAACTGGAACGGCTGCGCCGCGGCTCCCTCTCCTTCCTCGTCGAGGCGTCCGACCTGCTCGCCGGCACCCTGGACCGGGACCAGACGCTGGCCCTGATGGCCCAGATGACGGTGCCGACACTGGCCAGTTGGTGCGCCGTGTACACCATCGCCGACCCGGCGTCCGAGCCCGAGTTGTCGTACGTGCTGCACGAGGACGAGGACCGCATCGACGGACTCAAGGCCCTGCTGGCGAAGGTCGAGCCGCCCGAGCCGGTCACCACGCCCGGCGCCCGGGTGTGGACCGCGCCGTCGGCCGCCGCCCACGCCGCCGCGCTCCGCACCTCGCTGCGCAGCCTGGGCCTCGGCGACTCCGTACGACCGGCGACCGGCCCCGGCACCTCGCTGGCGACCGCGTCCGCCGTGGGCGGCGAGACGGTCGTGCTGCCGCTGCTCGCCCGCAACCGGGTGATCGGCATGCTGACCCTCGGCAAGCCCACCGACGAGCACTTCCGCCAGGAGATTCTCGAACTCGCCGAGGACCTCTCCCGCCGCGCCGCCCTCGCCCTGGACAACGCCCGCCTGTACTCCGAGCGCACCGCCATCAGCCAGTCCCTCCAGCGCAGCCTGCTGCCGCCGGAGCTGCCCGAGGTGCCGGGCGTGGAGGTGGAGGTCATCTACCGGGCGGCGGGCGAGGGCAACGAGGTCGGCGGCGACTTCTACGACCTCTTCCCGATCCGCGACGGCGCGTACGGCTTCGCGATCGGCGACGTGTGCGGTACGGGCCCGGAGGCCGCCGCCGTGACCGGCCTGGCCCGCCACGCGCTGCGGCTGCTGGCCCGCGAGGGCTTCGGCGGCCCGGCCGTCCTGGAGCGGCTGAACGCGGCCATCCTCGACGAGGGCGCCCGCAGTCGCTTCCTGACCCTGCTGTACGGCGAGTTGTGGCCGCAGGACGACGGCGGCGCGGTGCTGAAGATCGTGTGCGCCGGCCATCCGCTGCCGCTCCGACTGCGCCAGAGCGGCGAAGTGGAGGCCGCGGCCGAACCACAGCCGCTGCTCGGCGTCATGGACGACCTGGAGTTGTACGAGCAGACGGTGGCCCTGGACCCGGGCGACGTCCTGCTGTGCGTCACCGACGGCGTGACGGAGCGTCGGGAGGGCACCCGCATGCTCGGCGACGACGGCCTGATCGACGTACTGACCACGTGTACGGGCCTGACGGCGGGCGCGGTCGCCGCCCGGGTGCTGCGCGCGGTGGAACGCTTCGCCGCGGAGCCCGCGTCGGACGACATGGCCATCTTGGCGATGCGCGTCCCCCAGCCCCAACTCGCCGGCCACGCCGGCTAGCCGAGCAGTGCGGCTGGCTGATCGGCCAGCCGCAGACAGCCCCCCGAAAGCCGCGCAGAGAAATCATTTACGGGCATGCGAAAGGCCCCCACCCTGAGGGTGAGGGCCTTTCTTTGGAGCCCCAATACGGAATCGAACCGTAGACCTTCTCCTTACCATGGAGACGCTCTGCCGACTGAGCTATTGGGGCGCAGCGACGAGAAAAATCTTACCCGAACTCGCGACCGCTTCTGACCACTCCGCTGCCTGAACTGGTGCCAGAACCGATGCGATTCGGTCGCCTCATCCAGCAGGTTGCAGAAGGCCGCCGAGCGCATTGCACGCGGACACGACGCGCTGCAACTCCCGCCGTGTCATGTCGGCGGCCAGCGGCAGCGCCAACGATTCGTCACAGGCCCGCTCGGTCTCAGCGAGCCGGAGCTCGCGCCGGAACGCGGCACTGCGGTGCACGGGGGTGAGCAGGGGCGCCTGGCAGTCCACTCCGCGGGCCCGCAGCGCCCGGGCGAACGCGTCCCGGTCCGGCCGCCCGTTGCCCGGCACCCGCACCACGTACTTCTGGTAGCCGTGCTCGGCCGCCCGCTGGGCACGGGGCGTGCGGACGCCCTTGAGCCGGGCGGTGAGGTACTGCGCGTGTGCGCGCCGGCGCGCGATGGCCGCGGTCGGTTCTGCCTCCAGGCCGTGTCCGAGTACCGGTACGCGGTGCCGGCGGCTGACATCGCCGAGCGCGGCCAGGTCCGCGGGGTGCCCAAAGGTATGGACCGCCACCACAGCGGCGGTCCGATCGGTCACCGCGGTCTCCACCGAGGCCGCGGACAGACAGAAGGTGACGGGATCTATGTCGGCGAACACCGGCTCAGCCCCCACCGACAGCACCACGTGCGCCGTCTCGCACACGTCGTACGAGGGCACGATCACTTCATCACCGGACCGTACGCCCGCCCGCGCCAGCTCACATCGCAGCTCATCCGCTGGTGTCACCATACGAGCGATAGTGCCCAGAGAACGTGAACGCCGAGTGACCTACAGCACAACGCAGAAGAGGCTTGTGAGGACCGATGGTCCTCACAAGGCTCTTTTTCTAAAAGGAGTTCGGCGGCGTCCTACTCTCCCACAGGGTCCCCCCTGCAGTAC
>NZ_JBEHZD010000206.1:0-12234 GCF_040240285.1 Streptomyces sp. HSW2009
CCCCCCCCCCACCCCCCCCGCCCCCCCGCGGGGGGGCCCGGGCCCGGGAATCCCGGGGGGGGGGCGGGCCCGGGCGGGGGGGCGGGGGGGGCGGCCGGGGGCCGGGGGGGGGGGGGCCCGGCCTGCGGCCGACTCAGGCCAGCCGCACCACGGCGCGGGAGCGGCCGAGCACCTTGAGCTCGTTGCTGACCGCGGTGAGGTCGACGCGCACCGTACGGGCCTCGTCGTCGAGCTTGGCGCTGACCTTGGCGCTCACCTCGATCAGGGCGCCCTTCTCGTCGTTCGGTACGACGACGGGCTTGGTGAAGCGCACTCCGTACTCGGCGATCGCCGCCGGGTCACCCACCCAGTCGGTCACCACGCGAATGGCCACCGCCATGGTGAACATGCCGTGTGCAATCACATCCGGCAGTCCGACCTCCTTGGCGAACTTCTCATTCCAGTGGATCGGATTGAAGTCGCCGGAGGCGCCCGCGTACCGCACCAGGGTCTCGCGGGTCACCGGAAAGGACTGGGCGGGCAGTTCGGTGCCGACCTCGACGTCGTCGTACGCAATCTTCGCTGTCATCTGTCTCACTTCCCGTCAGCGCCACGGGCCACGAGCATCGTGCGCGCGGTCACCACGAGTTCGCCTCCCTTATCGTGCACGTCTCCGCGCACGACGAGGATGTCGTTACCCGCCATGGTTCGGACCGACTCAATGGTGGAAGTGACCGATAGCCAGTCCCCCGCCAGGACCGGACGGACATAACTGAAGCCCTGATCGCCGTGGACCACACGGTTGTAGTCCAGGCCGAGCTGTGGATCGTGCGTGACCTGATTCGCGGCACGGTAGGAGAGGGAGAACACAAAAGTCGGCGGCGCGACCACGTCCCGGTATCCGTGGGCCCGGGCCACCTCGGGGTCGGTGTAGATCCCGTTGGTCTCCCCGATCGCCTCGGCGAACTCACGGATCTTCTCGCGGCCCACTTCATACGGTTCGGTGGGCGGATAGGTCCGCCCGATGTAGCTCTCGTCGAGCGGCATCGCTCGCACCTCCTAGACGGTCGTGATCTTGCGGAAAAACGCCACGAGGCCGCCCCCAGGCTGGGAGCGGCCTCGTGAACGAGCCTGAAATTATCGCGTCTCGCGGTGCGCGGTGTGCGAGTTGCAGCGCGGGCAGTGCTTCTTCATCTCAAGACGGTCCGGGTTGTTACGCCGGTTCTTCTTGGTGATGTAGTTCCGCTCCTTGCACTCCACGCAGGCCAGCGTGATCTTCGGGCGGACGTCGGTGGCAGCCACGTGAGTGCTCCTTGAACGTGGGGCCGCCCCAAGGGATCGGTCCGAGGGGGCGGGTGGATGAACGCATAAAAGAGTAGCCGATCGAAGGACCGACCCCACAATCGGCTACTGTCAGTAGCGGTGACCGGACTTGAACCGGTGACACAGCGATTATGAGCCGCTTGCTCTACCGACTGAGCTACACCGCTGTGATGCGAGGGGCACCTACCTGGCGAACCAGATAGGTAACCTCACACATCAGAGCCCCAATACGGAATCGAACCGTAGACCTTCTCCTTACCATGGAGACGCTCTGCCGACTGAGCTATTGGGGCGAGCGATGAAGACATTACACGCTCTGCCGCCGATCGTGAAATCCGTATCGCCTCGCCAGACGGGTCGCCCCGTGACCACCGGGCGCGCGTCCTCCGGCACCACACCGGTACGACTATTCGGCTCCTCCTCGAAGCCGTACCGACCGCGCCCTAGGCTCGAAGCGCGCCGAGTGATCTTGGCGCAGCGCGCCTTTGCGCGCCCGCGCACGCCCCGTCGCCCGTCCGGCCCCCCCCCGGGCCGTCACCCGGAACCGCCCCCTGGACCCTCCACCCCCACCCCTTCGGAAGCCGCCCGCCCCACAACCGGCCGGCCGAAGAACACCGCAGGTCACGGCCCCCTCCCCGGCCGCACTTCTCGCCACTTCAGGAGCGCGATGCCCGATAGCCAGCCGCAGCCCCCCAGACCCGATGGCACCACGTCCGACGCGTCCGCGCTGCTGCTCAGCGGCGCCAGGCTCGCGGACGGGCGCACCGTCGACGTGCGGCTCAGTGGCGGTCGCGTCGACGCGGTGGGCACCGCGGGCAGCCTCGCCCCCGGCACCCGCGTGGACCTCAGCGGCTATCTGCTGCTGCCGGCCCCCGCCGAGCCGCACGGCCACGCGAACACGGCCCTCACCGCGGAGGCCGACGGCCCCGCCGCGTACGCCCCCGACGACATCCAGCGCCGTACGACCGAGGCCGCGCTGCTGCAACTCGGCCACGGCGCGACCGCGCTCCGCACCCACGTACAGATCGGCGACGTGACAGGGCTCACCCCGCTGGAAGCCGTGCTGCACGCGCGCCGGGCGCTGAACGGTCTGATCGACGTCTTCGCGGTCGCCATGCCGCGCACGCTGACCGGGATCGCCGGCGCCGACGGGCTCGCGATGCTGCGGGACGCGGTGAAGATGGGCGCCTCCGTCGTCGGTGGCTGCCCCGATCTGGACCCCGATCCGACCGGCCACGTCGAGGCCGTACTCGGGCTCGCCGCCGAACACGGCCTCCCCGTCGACCTGCACCTGGACGGCGACGACCCGGCGCTGCTCGCCCGGTTCGCGGCGATGGCCGGCGGGCTGCGGCCCGGGGTCACGCTCGGCCCGTGCGGCGGGCTCACGCAGTTGCCGCGCCAGCTCGCCCTGCGCGCGGCCGACCAGTTGGCCGCCGCCGACATCACGGTGTGTTGTCTGCCACAGGCGGAGTGCGGGGCGCTGGAAGAGCGGCGCTCGCCCGTCTCGCCGTGCGCTCCGGTACGCCTGCTGCGCGCCGCGGGCGTACGGGTCGCCGCAGGCAGCGGCACGCTCCGCGACACCGCGAACCCGGTGGGCCGCGGCGATCCGCTGGAGGCCGCGTTCCTGCTCGCCTCCCGGGAGGGCCTGACGCCGCAGGAGGCGTACGGGGCGATCAGCGACCGGGCCCGGGCCGCCATGGGGCTGCCGGCCGTTCGGGTGGAGGCGGGGTTTCCCGCGGAATTGCTGGCCGTACGCGGGGAGAGCGTGGCCGGCGCGCTCTCGCTCGCCTACAGCCGGGTGGTGGTGCACCGGGGCCGCGTGGTGGCGCGCACCAGCGCGGTCCGCGAGTACTGCGACTCGGCGGCGGTCGTCGCGCTCGACCTGCCCCGCCAGACCCGCCCCGACCAGGGCGAAGGGCGCCAGCCGCCGCGCGCTTGATTGAGCAGCCTGCTGCCCCGCCGGGGGTGCTCGGCTCCGGAGTGCTCTGGGCGCACGCCGGTGGGGCCGTACGCCCGGGGCGTCTGCTCCTCATGCCCTTGGGGCCGTACGCCCGTGGGGCCTGCGCCCTATTCCCGTGGGCCGTACGCCCATGGGATTGCTCCCTACTCCCACGGGGCCTTGTTCCGTACGCGCCGGCCGGCCCGCTCCGGTCGTAGCCCTAGCCGACGGGAGAGCGGGTCGGCTGATCCGCTGGCGCTGACTAGCCGAACTAGCTGCTGAGGAACGGGCCGGGGTGCCGCCAGGCGGAAGTGGTCGCGAGCGGTCGGAAAGTGGTCGCTGACCGGTCGGCGAGGGAACGCAGACCGGTCAGCAGACGGTCGTGGACCGGTCCCGGACCGGTCCCGGTCAGCCGTTGGAGCCGAGGCTCAAGCCCACGTCGCTGGCGTCGGCCTCGTCGCCGAAGAGGCTGTCGGACGCGTCGGGGCCGCCGTCCAGCGCGTCCCTGCCGAAGCCGTCGGAGAAGAGCGAACCGAGACCCATCATCAGGTCGTTGACGTCGACCTTCGTGGCGCCGGCCGGGGCGCCGATGTCGGTGGGCTCCTCGAACGCCAACTGCAACGGCAGCTTGTCGCCGCCCTTGGCCGCCAGCTTCGCCTTCAGCTTCTCGTCCAACTGCACCAGGTCCACCGTGGCGCCGCTGAGCTCGCCCTTCTTGAGCGCGAAGTCGACGGTGACCTTGTTGTTCGGGAGCTCCTTGATGTCCTTCGCGGTGGGGAGTTCCTTCGCCCCGCCCGGCAGCTCCTTGGCGATCGGGCGCACCGCGTTGACCAGCGCCGTCACCAGCGGCTGCACCGACGCGGTGGCGCGCACGAGGTCCGCGCCGTCCTTGCTCCCGGCCTTCTCGGTGACGACCTGCCCGGCGAACGCGTTCTTCAGCGAGGCCACCAGCTTCTTGCTGGTCTCCGCGCTGAGCGTGGGGTCGCTGCTGGGCTTGTCGGAGCCGGACTCCTCGTCGGCGAACTCGCCCATGTCGCGCTTGAGCGCCTCGATGTCGGCCATGTCGATCTTGATCCACTTGCCGGCCAGGATCGCCTCGGCGGCCTCGAAGCCCTCCGGGAGCTGCCCCTTCAACTCGTCGACGGAGGGCGCGGGCTCGCCGGAGAGCTTGGCGAACTGCGCCAGGTTCATCCGGTAATAGGCCGTATTGCCCACGAGCCGGTACTCGGCGACGTCCCCGCCCGGCCCGGATATCTTGAGCTGGCTGGCCGTCACATCCGCCTCGGACGAGGACTCCAGCGGCTTCTTGGACTTCGTGGAGAACGTCACCTGCGCCTTCGACAGGAACTCGGCCGCCTCCAGCGGCATCGGGTCGTCCTTGTCGTCGGCCAGCACCTGGAGGTGCTTGGGCGCCGCGTCGATGGACATCTGTACGGAGATCGAGTCCCGCTCACCGAGCTGGTCGGTGGCGCGCGAAAGACGCTGCCCGGCGGAGAGGTTCTCCTCGCTACCGCAGGCGGTGGAACCGGCTGCGAGCGCCACGGTGCAGCCGACAGCGACCAGGGACTTACGGATGGCGGTAATGGCAGGCTCCTCTTGCATGGCGGCGCGACCGAGGCTGCCCTCCCCGCGCTCCCTATTGACCACATGTCTTCGCACATGGATCACGATGTGCCCGGCCAGCGGGTCGGCGCCCCGTTGCGCCGCCATCCGCTCGCCGGAAGACATCTGACGCAGAGATGGTACGTACGAGCCATGGCCGTGGCTTCCCCATAACGGCCATTCCGTCCGCGCACGCCGCGTATTTCCCCGCGCTCCCCACCGGATTTCGGCGCGCTCCTCCCCACGGTGGAGCGCGCGGTACTCCCCCGAGAGGCCGCCTGAGCATCCGTCGGGAGGCGGGTCGCGGGGCCGGTTGCAGGGCTTGGGAGGGGGCTGCGGGGTGTCGGGGAGGCAGTTGCGAGACGGATGCGCTGTCCGCCCCACTCCGATCAGTCCCCGTCTACTCCCCGGGGAGACGCCGGCCCCTCCCCGGGGAGTAAGCACCGCACCACCGGGGGGGCGCCCCGACACAGCGGGAGCGGCGGCGGGACGCCCACCGGTCGGCACGGCGGACGGTCAAGGCATGCGCATTGTCATCGCTGGTGGACATGGTCAGATCGCGTTGCGGCTGGAACGACTGCTCGCCGGGCGCGGGGACGAGGTGGCGGGCATCATCCGCAGACCGGAGCAGGCGGGCGACCTGCTGGCGGCGGGCGCCGAGCCCGTCGTGTGCGACCTGGAGCACGCGTCGATCGCCGACGTCGCCCAGCACCTGGAGGGCGCGGACGCGGCGGTGTTCGCCGCCGGCGCGGGCCCCGGCAGCGGCACGGAACGCAAGGAGACGGTGGACCGCCGCGCCGCGGTCCTGTTCGCCGACGCCGCCGAGAGCGCCGGCGTACGCCGCTTCGTCGTCGTCTCGGCGATGGGCGCCGACAGCGCGCCCGCGCCCGACACGGACCCGGGCTTCGCCGCGTACCTGCGGGCCAAGGGCGCGGCCGACGCCGCGGTACGCGCCCGCCCCGCGCTCGACTGGACGATCCTGCGCCCCGGCCGCCTCACCGACGACCCCGGCACCGGCCTGGTCACCCTGGCCGATTCGACCGGCCGCGGCGCGGTCCCCCGCCAGGACGTGGCCGCGGTCCTGGTAGCCCTCCTCGACGCCCCGAACACCGCGGGCCGCACCCTGGACCTCATCGACGGCACGACCCCGATCGCGGAGGCGGTACGGGCGGCGGCTGCGGGTTAACGAATGCGAGCCCGGGGGGGGCGGGGCCGGGGGGGGGGGCCCCCCCTGCCCCCCGCCCCCACCGCCCCCCCCCCCCCGGCCCCCCCCCGGGGCCCCCCCCCCCCCGGGCCCCCCCCCGCGGGGGGGGGGGGGGGGGCCCGGGCCCCGCGGGGGGGGGGGGGGGGGCCGCCCCCCCCCGCGGCCCCCGGCCCCCCCCGCCCCGGCGCCCCCGGGGGCGGGGCCGGATATTTTTTTAAACCGCCCGGGGGGGGGGGGGGGGGGGCCCCCCCCCCCCCCCGGCTCCCGTACGTGGTGTCGCCAACAGGCGCATCGCCCGCGCGCGGTGGGGCGACGCCCCGGGCCCGGCCCCACCCCCGCCCCGTACCTCCCGTGAAGAAATACCGGGGCGAAATACGTGGCACGCCATTCGACGCGGCGCCGCGACAAGACGAGCGAACGGCGACACCAACACCTCGGAATTCACGACCACCGAGGTGAACCGACTCGGCGCCCGCGACCAGAGCACGTCAGGCTGTGGGGGGATTCCGGGCCGCGGGCACAACAAAACGGCCCCCGATCCGCGTTCCCGCAGATCAAGGGCCGTCTCCCAAAGCGTGGCGGCGCCAGGATTCGAACCTGGGTAGGCTAAGCCGACGGATTTACAGTCCGCTCCCATTGGCCACTCGGGCACACCGCCTGGGATATCGCCAGTAATTCGACCCTCCGCTTGGTTCGCTCGGGGTTTCCTGGCAACGACGTAAACCATACCCGATACCGGGGGGTGGTCCGCCACCGGGTTGATCGCCGCTGGAGCGCGGCCGAGGTAGCTAGGCTGGCAGCGCGGTCCGTAGGGCCGCTTCCCTGACGGATCTACGTACGAGGAGCCAACTCAATATGGCCGACTCCAGTTTCGACATCGTCTCGAAGGTCGAGCGGCAGGAGGTCGACAACGCCCTCAACCAGGCCGCCAAGGAGATCGCGCAGCGCTACGACTTCAAGGGCGTGGACGCCTCGATCGCCTGGTCGGGCGAGAAGATCGAGATGCGGGCCAACGCCGAGGAGCGGGTGAAGGCCGTGCTCGACATCTTCGAGACGAAGCTGGTCAAGCGCGGAATCTCGCTGAAGGCGCTGGACGCGGGCGAACCGCAGGCCTCCGGCAAGGAGTACAAGATCACCGCCTCGTTGCAGGAGGGGATCACGCAGGAGAACGCGAAGAAGGTCGCCAAGATCATCCGCGACGAGGGCCCCAAGGGCGTCAAGGCGCAGGTCCAGGGCGATGAGCTGCGCGTCTCCTCGAAGAGCCGAGACGACCTCCAGGCCGTCCAGGCCCTCCTCAAGGGCAAGGACCTCGACTTCGCGTTGCAGTTCGTGAACTACCGCTAGCCCCCACCGCCGGGCTGCCGGAAGTCGGCAACGCCCCGACCTCCGACAGCCCGGCGTCCGGTTTGGGCGGCCCGTCCAAGGCCGCACACCCGCCCCGCCGCACCCCTGCAAATGGCTTCGTACCAGGTCAGGGCCGATTGTCAGTGCCCTCCCTTACGGTTCGTGCCATGGCCTTCCAAGACGTCACGCGGGCAGCGGTACTGCGCGCCATCGAGGAGTACGACCGGCTGGGGCGAGACGCCTTCCTCCAGTCGTACGGATTCGGCGCGGCACGCCAGCTCCGGCTGTCGCACGAGGGCCGGCTCTACGACTCCAAGGCCGTCGTGGGCGCCGCGCACGGCCATCTGCCGGGGCGGTCGGCGCTCGGGCCGAAGGACTTCTCCGGCGGAGTGGCGACGGTGGTCGCGGTGTTGCGGCGGCTGGGATTCACGGTGGTCGACGCCGCGGTGACCGCCCCGGCCGCGCCCGCTGCGGCTACGGCTACGGCTGTGGCTGTGGCTGTGGCTACGGCTACGGCTACGGCTACGGCTACGGCTACGGCTACGGCTACGGAGGCGTCCGGGGAGGGCGACGCGGGGCGGCGGTCGGCGCAGGAGTACGGCACCTTCGAGGCCGCCATCGCCGAGCTGCGCATGCGGTCGACCGCCCGCGGACCCGCCCTCTACCAGCCGATACTGCTGTTGTGGGCCATCGGGCGGGCCCGGCACGGCGAGCCGCGGCTCACGCCGTGGAGCACGGTCGAGCGCGAGGTGGGGCGGCTGTTGTCCCGGCACGGAGCACGCGGCGAGCGTCCCCGCCCCGACTACCCCAGCGCCGACCTACACAGCGCCGGCCTGTGGGTCATGCACGACCACCCCGGCACGGCTCCCAGCGCGCACGGGGACAGCATGGTGGCCCAGTGGTTCAGAAACCACCAGCCGCGTACGGGGCTGTCTCCCGCGGTGTACGCGACGATGCGCGACTCGGGGCCGGACCGCGCGCGCTGCGTGCACATCCTGCTCGCGTACTTCGACGGCGTCTCCGCCGACGCCCTCCACGCCCTGCTCACCGACGTCGGGCTGGGCGATGAGGCGTTCCCTTCGTCCCCGTCCGACCCGTCGCCCCTGCCGGGTCAGCCGCCTCATCCTGCCGCGTCCGCCCGCGCATCCGACGGCGAGCAGGACGCGATACCGCGGGACGTGCTGATCGCTGCTCGGTACGAGCGGCTGTGCCAACTCGTGGAGCACGACGAACCGGCTCGGCACGGGCAGCGAGTGCCACGGCAGTCGGAGCAGCCGTTGCGTTCGCGGCGGGCGCGGGAGGCGGCGTTGCTCCGTAGCCACGGGCGGTGTGAGAACCCGCGCTGCTCCGGGCAACCGCAGGACGTGACAGACCGCGGGCAGCCCATCCTGGAGGTCGACCACGTACAGGAGCTGGCGGCGGGCGGGCGCGATCACCCTGCGCAGATGGTGGCCCTGTGCCCCAACTGCCATGCGATCAAGACCCGCGGGAGTACGCGCGAGAGCCTGTGGGCCGAGTTGGCAGCGGTCGCCGAGCGTCGACACCACGGCATACGTGCTGCTGCGGTAGGCACGTAACGGCGGCGGGCGGCGTGGCTGGTAGCTGTTGGCTGGTGGCCCGGCCGTGGGCGGCGTGGCTGGCTGTTGTTGGCTGGTGGCCCGGCGGGCACGGCGGTGAGCGGTCCCGCGGTTGCTGGCCTGGCTGTGGTGGCCTGGCCGTGGGCGGTCCGGCGGTAGGTGTCGCTGGCCGGGTGGTGTTTGGGCCAGGTGGTCGGTGGGTCGGCGGGCCGTAGGCCGGTGGGCTGGTCCGGGCGGGAGAGCGGTGCGGTTCGCACGGCGTGTGGGTGCGATGCGTGCGGCAGGTACGGCGGGGTCGATGCGCCCGACTCCCCCGGCCCGTGGACCGGTCAGCGTGCCGCGAAGGGCTGGTCGGTGGGGACGATCTCGCGGCCCAGGGGGGTCAGGGAGACGGGGATCAGCTTGAAGTTGGCCACGCCCAGCGGGATGCCGATGATCGTGAGGCAGAGCAGGACGCCGGTGATGACGTGGCCCAGCGCCAGCCACCAACCAGCGAGCACCAGCCACAGGACGTTGCCGACGCAGGACGGGGCACCGGCGTCGCGGCGCTCCACAGCGGTGTAGCCGAAGGGCCACAGTGCGAAGCGGGCGATGCGGAAGGAGGCGATGCCGAAGGGGATGCCGATGATCGTGATGCAGAGGATGAGGCCGGCCAGCACATAGGCACAGGCCAGCCAGAAGCCGGACAGGACCAGCCAAATGACGTTCAGGATCGTCTTCATCGGGCTAGTGTCCCGCCATTTTCTCCAGCCGACTGATCCGTTCTGCCATGGGCGGATGCGTGGAGAACAGCTTGGCCGTGCCCGCCCCCGGCCGGAACGGATTGGCGATCATCATGTGGCTCGCCGTCTCCAACCGGGGCTCCGGCGGCAGGGGCAGCGCCTTCGTACCGGCTTCGAGCTTGCGCAGGGCATTGGCCAGGGCGAGCGGATCGCCAGTGAGCTGCGCGCCCGACGCATCCGCCTCGTACTCACGGGAGCGGCTGACGGCGAGTTGGATCACTGACGCGGCCAGCGGGCCCAGGATCATGATCAGCAGCATGCCAAGGAAGCCGGGGCCGTCGTCATCGTCGGACCGGCCGATGGGGATCAGCCAGGCGAAGTTCACCAGGAACATCACCACGCTCGCCAGCGCGCCCGCGACGGAGGAGATGAGGATGTCGCGGTTGTAGACGTGGCTCAGCTCGTGGCCGATGACGCCGCGCAGTTCGCGTTCGTTGAGGAGCCGCAGGATGCCGTCGGTGCAGCACACGGCCGCGTTGCGGGGGTTGCGCCCGGTGGCGAAGGCGTTGGGCGCGTCGGTCGGCGAGATGTACAGCCGGGGCATCGGCTGCCGCGCGGCCGTGGAGAGCTCGCGCACCATCCGGTAGAGCTCGGGTGCCTCGAACTCGCTGACCGGCCGCGCCCGCATCGCCCGCAACGCCAGCTTGTCGCTGTTCCAGTACGCGTACGCATTGGTGCCGAGCGCGACGACGACAGCGATGATCAAGCCAGTACGGCCGAACATCCCGCCGAAGACGATGATGAGGGCGGACAGTCCCCCGAGGAGTACGGCGGTCTTGAGCCCATTGTGCCGGCGGTGCACGGTACGCCCTCCAAGTGGTACGGCAGGGGGAACCCTTTCGCGGTTTCTCCAGCTTCCAGTGGACCCTCCATCACTGGTCAACGCCAGATGAGAGGTCCTAGTTCCCTTGTGCCGAAGCACCCGTCGGGCCCGCCATACGGGGGTTCCCCGACGACGGACGGCGTCCCGTGCGGGCCCTCGGTGCGGGTGGTGATGCCGCTGCCCGGAGGCGTTCGGGCAGGTCATGACGGGACGGGGACGGGTGCAGGAGTGGCGTGATCATGGCCTTCGCGGGCGTCTGGCTCTCGCGGGCGCACAGGCCCCGGTCGTACGGGCCGGCCACTCATCGGCTTCGACCGGTCTGACTCGGCTTACGGGGTGAGGGCCGCCACGCTGTGCGCTGGGAGGCAACCCTGCCGGAGGGACTGGGGACAACCCTGCCGGACGGGGTAGTCGGGGGCCACGGCAGGCGGCCGACGGCACGTGGTGGTATTTCTCCGGGTGTGTCGGGCCACACGTATCCACATCGGCCCGGCCGTGTGGCGGGAGACCGGTGGTGGTCGGTGCTGGTGCCTCGTCGGGATACGTCGGGCCGCCCGCGGCAGCATCGGCCGGGCCATGTGGCGGGCACCGCCCGCCTCGCGTCACCGCCACCACCACCGCCTCGCGTCACCGCCACCGCCACCGCCGCCGCCGCCGCCACGAGGTGAGCAGATCGTGGACGGCTTGTATACAAGCTGCCGAGCAGGCGCACACGAGCGGTCGACCTCCGCCCGCCGGGGTATGCGCCGCCCGGCCGAGCGCCGCCCTTGAGTACCGGTCGTCGGCAACTTGTATCCGTAGCGTCGACCAGCCAACCAACCGACCGGCCGCGATGCCACCCGCCCGCGGCCCGCCCGCCTGCACGGCTGGCCTCCAGTGGCTCGCGTATAGCCCGTATACAAGCAGCCGAGCAGGCGCACACCAGCGGTCGACCAGTCAGCCGCCCCGGCATGCACCACCGTTCGTCAGCCACCCCTGCAACCTGGTCGTCGACAGCTCGCATACAAGGTGTCGACCATCTGACCAGCGAAGACGCCGCTTGGCCTGCCGGTCACTTACTTGCGGGGACTGGCGTCAGCGGCTCGTATACAAGCTGCCGACCAGGCGCACACCGACAGTCGACCAACTGCCACGCCGCATCACGCGCCGCCGCCCGTCGAGTACCTCTGCGGGCCGGCTGCCAGCAGCTTGTATACAAGCTGCCGAGCAGGCGCACACCAGCAGTCGGCCGGTCGCCCAGCCGGCGGGTGTCCGCACACATCCTGTATACAACCCGTGCATCACACTGCTCCCCCACTAGAGCCCTGCCCCATCCGTACACCTCCCACGCGCCCCACTCAGCCCCCGCAGCCCCCGCGCCCCGCGCCGGACAGTAGCCCGCACGCGCACAGCGACCAGGCCGGCGGCGACCGGGTTAGAGGCGGCCAAGGCCAAGGCGACCGAGGCGGAGACGACCGGGGCCGAGGTGACCGGACTGGGACGGGGCCGCGCTGGAGGCGGCCCGTTAGAAGAGGGTTGCCGAGGCGAAGTGCAGGACGAGTTGGGGGGCGCCGGAGAGGGCGATGCCGATGGCGGTGGTCAGGGCGATCGTGGCCAGGAGGGGGGCCGGGATGCGGGGGGTGTGGGAGTCGGGGGTGGAGGCGGTGGGTCGGGGAGCGGCG
>NZ_JBEHZD010000207.1:0-12214 GCF_040240285.1 Streptomyces sp. HSW2009
CCCCCGACATCTCCACTAGGAGTTTCGCGGGCTGCGCCTGTTGTGTATAAGAGACGGGTGGCGTAGAAGGCGCCGCCGCGCCCCGCCCGGCGGCGGCCGGGCCGGTAGCAGGCGGCGAACCGCAGGTCGGAGCCGTCGAGCAGCGGGGTGGGCAGCAGTCCGCGCTCCAGGCGGGCGTTCTCCCGGGCGCGCAGCCGCGACTCGGTGAGCAGCCGGCGGGCGCGGTCGGCGCGCTTGCGCTCCACCGCGTACCGCACGGCGCGGCTGAGCACCCGGTCGTCGAGCTCGTCGCGGAAGAGGTAGTCCTGGGCGCCGACCCGGACCGCCTCGGCCGCGCGCTCCGCGTCCCCCTCGGCGGTCAGCGCGAGCACCGCGTGCCCGGGGGCGATGCGCAGCACCTCGCGCAGCGTCGCCAGCGCGTCATCACCGTCGGCGTCCGGGCCGCCGGCGGCCTCGCCCTCGTCGTCGGTGGGCCGCGGCAGCGCCAGGTCGAGGACGATGCACTGGGCCTCGTCGGTGAGCAGCCGCTGCGCCTCGGTCAGGTTGCGGGCGGATCTGACCCGCACCGGCTTGCCGTCGGCGTCCGTCAGCTCGGGCATCGTGAGCGCCCCCGAAGGGTCGTTCTCGATCACCAACAGGCTGATGCCGGCCTCCGGAAGCGGGCCTGACGGTACGGGTAACGCGGCAGCCGATGCCTCTCGCTGGCGCGGCACGGGTGCGGGTGCCGGTACGGGCATCGCTCCATTTCCTTGTCTCCCCCGAGGCGCAGTCCGGCCCGCCCATGGCCGCGGCGTCGCGCCACCCGCCACGACCGCTGGCCGTGACGCCCGGCACGTGCTGCGACCAGCCCATGGTGCGGAGGGGCCGGTGGCCCGCCCGCCACGTCCCACCGGCCGCGCGGAGCGGCCTGCGGCACACAGGCGGTCGAGCCGCGGACGACGTGGTGCCGTCCGCACCGGCGGCGGGCCCGTATCGCTGGGCGATGGGCCCGGTGTCCCGCCGGTTACTGCCAGCCGACCCTAGCGAACCCGGGCCGCGGAGTGGAATGCCACCCGACCCGCTGGCCAGGGGCATATGCCATGGCCGGTACGGGTATGGGCGGGCCGGCAGCGCAGCGGGTACGCGCCAAGCCGGGCACCCGGGGCCGCGCGGCACGGGCCGTACACCGGGCACGACCGCAGCCCCGCCGGGCCCGCGCCACGCCGTCCCGGCCCGCGACCGGCCGGGCGCGCGCCGCGTACCACCCGAGGCTCCGCCCGTACCAGCACGGTCGGCCGTGGCCGGGCGGCGCGCTACTCCTTCGGGGCGTCGGGGCGGACCACGCCGAGGATCTCCATGGAACCGGCGCCCGCCAGCGTCACATTCCGGCCAGGGCGCGGGGCGTGGACGATGGTGCCGTTGCCCACATACATCCCGACGTGGCTGGCGTCCTTGTGGTAGATGATCAAGTCGCCCGGGCGCAGGTCCTTCAGGTCCACCCTGGTCAGTTGCCGCCACTGCTCCTGCGAGGTGCGCGGAATCGTCCGCCCGGCCGCCTCCCAGGCGCGCAGCGTCAGCCCCGAGCAGTCGAAGGTGTCGGGGCCCTCGGCGCCCCACTCGTACGCCTTGCCGATCTGGTCGGTGGCGAAGCCGATCGCCCGCTTCGCGGCCGGCGACGTCTCGCCCTGGACGCCCTCGGCGCCGTCCGCGCCGTCCGCGCCGCCCACGCCGTTCTTCGCGCCCGCGGCGCCCTTCCCGTCCCCGATGTCTTTGACGTCCTGCGCGGCGCGCGAGCGCCACCACGCCTGCTGCGCCTTGGCCGCCTTCTCCGCCTCCAGCTTGCGCAGCCGCTCCCGCTCCTCGGCGGCGAGCTGCGACTCCAGCTTCTTGGCCGCCTTCAGCTTGGCCTGCACGTCCTTGCGCGCGGCGTACTTCTGGGTGCGGGTCTGCTCAAGACGCGTCCACTTGGCCGTCGCGTCCTTGGCGTACCGGTCCAGGTCCGCCTGGGTGCGGGCCAGGCTGCCGAGCACGCCCTTGGTCGCGTGCTGCCCCTTGCGGGCCAGCGCCACCCCGCCCAACACCGCCTCCGGGTCCGTATTGAGGAGCACGTGCGCCTCGGGCGGCAGCCCGCCGCTGCGGTACTGCGCCCGCGCCATCGCCCCGGCCTGCCGGCGCAGCGCGGCCATCTCCCGCTTCGCCGCGGAGACCGACGTGGCGATGCGGTCGAGCTGCTTCTGCTGGGTGTGCTGCCGCTCCGCCGCCAGGTTGTACGCATCGGTGGCGCGCTCCGCCTCCTGATACAGCGCCTCGACCCGGCGGTGCACCTCCGCGAGCTCCGCCGCGCTCCGCGGCTTCGCCGGCTTCGGCCGGTCGGGGGCGGCCAGCGCCACCCCGGGGGGGGCCGCCACGCCGGCCAGCGCACAGACCAGGGCCGTGGCCGCCACGACGCCGCGCCCCCGGCCCCCGCCGTCGCCCCGCCCGCCCCTTACTCGTCCCCGTCGCACCGACCGACCTCCCTCTCCTACGTTCTCCGGGTCACCTGGGTGTTCGCTACGCGCCCTGCCCTGCCCTGCCCTGCCTTGCCTGTCCTGCCTGTCCTGCCTGCGCTACGCGCCTTGCTTGCTGCTCTCCGTGCTCTGCCGGCCGCCCCGCGGGGGCTCTGCCTGCGCCGCGCGCCTCGCCTGCCGCTCTCCGTGCCCTGCTGCTCCGCGGGCTCCGCCTGCCGTACGCGCCCCGCTTGCCGCTCTGCGTGCCCTACGCGCTCCGCCTACTGCCTGCGCCCTGCCTGTCCCACGCACCCCACGCATCCCACCCGCCCCACCTGCTCTGACGTGCCCTACGCGCTCGGCGTTCCGTCGCAGCCAGCCTTCTCTGCGCCCGACCCGCGCCCCGCAACCACCGCGACGGCACAACCCGAAGCACCAGAACCAAAGCCCCGCAGCCACCCGAGCACGGCGCCCCGGCCCGCACAGCCCCACGCCAAAGCCCCACACCACAGCCCTACGCCGAAGCCCGGCCCACACAGCCCCACCCCGGCCGGCCCCGCACCACAGCACTTTGTGAACCTACTGCCACGTAACGCCGGATCGTGCCACGCCACGGCCGCGAGCGACAGGGCTGTGGACGAGCACGGTCCGTCCTGCGCCCGCCGTCCCCCACACGTGCCTCACCCAACCGACGGCCCTCAGTTTTCACACAGACCACACACATCACTTAGGCCATTTAGAGCCCAACCAACCCGCGCATCCCTGAAACCTCACGCCGTACGCGTAGCCACTCAGACCCCAGCGCATCACTAGCGCCCCACCGCCCCAAGGCCACCCCCACACCAGCAAAGGGCCAGCTCAGCACCGTTGAACCACCGTCGACATCAGCACCCCGGGCCAGGCCACCACACTGACGGGTGAGGTTCACCCTCCGTTCACTCACGCCCTTCAGCGGCTTCACCTGATCTGCCTAATTTCGGCCTTACACGGTGCGCGACGCACCCGCCAATGCGCGCCGCACGCAGCAGTTACTCACACAGTCCTGCTACGAACCTCGAATCTCTTCGCACGCCGTCCCCACCGGCGGCTTCTGGAAGGAACTCCCGAAAGTGAAGCTTCAGCGCAAGAACCGGCTTCGCGCCATTGCCGCCGGTGCCCTCGCCGTGTCCGGTGCACTGGTCCTCACAGCGTGCGGCTCGGACGACAACAGCGAGTCGAACGGCGGCGACACCAAGAAGCCTGTTGGTGCGATCAAGTGCGAGGGCGACGGCAAGCTGCTTGCCTCCGGCTCGTCCGCGCAGCGCGACGCCATGGACCTGTGGGTCAAGAACTTCGGCAGCGAGTGCAAGGACATCAGCGTCAACTACAAGGGCACCGGCTCGGGCGCTGGCATCCAGGAGTTCCTCCAGGGCAAGACCCAGTTCGCCGGCTCCGACTCGGCGCTGAAGCCCGAAGAGGTCACGGCGTCGAAGAAGGTCTGCAAGTCCGGCCAGGGCATCAACCTGCCGATGGTCGGCGGCCCGATCGCGATCGGCTTCAACGTCGACGGCGTGGACAAGCTGACGCTGAACGCCGAGACGATCGCGAAGATCTTCGACTCGAAGATCACCAAGTGGAACGACGAAGCGATCGCCAAGCTCAACCCCGACGTCAAGCTCCCCGACCTGAAGATCCAGTCGTTCCACCGCTCGGACGACTCGGGCAGCACCGACAACTTCACCAAGTACCTCAAGGCCGCCGCGCCGCAGGCGTGGCCCTACGAGCCGGCCAAGGCGTGGGCGGGCGACGGCGGCGGTTCCGCTGACGGCTCCTCCGGTGTCGCCTCGCAGGTCAAGCAGGTCAACGGTGCGATCTCGTACTACGAGCTCTCGTACGCCGCCTCCAACGGCACCAAGACCGTCGACCTGGACACCGGCTCGGGCACCCCGGTCCAGGCCACCGTTGAGAACGCCTCCAAGGCCATCGCCGAGGCGAAGATCGTCGGCACCGGCAATGACCTGGCCCTGAAGCTCGCCTACGACACCAAGGCCGCGGGCGCGTACCCGATCACCCTGGTCACGTACGAGATCGCCTGTGACAAGGGCAACGACGCCAAGAGCCTGACCGCTCTGAAGTCCTTCCTCGGCTACACCTCCAGCGAGGCCGGCCAGAGCTCGCTGAAGGAGCTGGGCTTCGCCCCGCTGCCGGCCGAGGTCGCCACCAAGGTCCGCGCCACCGTCGCCTCCCTCTCCTAACCCCGAGCGCGGCTGGCCCCACCAGACGGCCCGCACCCCACCCGGGGTGCGGCGCCGGCCGGGGCCAGCCGCGCCTTCCGGTGCACCGCCGCGCCAGGAGTCGTACCCGGACTCCGCAGACCGGAGAAAGACATGGACATAACACCCACCTCCCCCACCAGCCCACCACCTGAGAAGCAGCCGCCGCTCGCGGTGGACAAGACGGACCTGACCAAGGGCAAGGGCAAGGCCACCCGCCCCGGCGACCGGATCTTCCTCGGCCTCTCCCGCGGTTCCGGCATCACGCTGCTGGTCGTCATGGCCGCCATCGCCCTCTTCCTGACCGTGCGGGCCGCCTCGGCGCTCAACAAGAACACGGGCAACTTCCTCACCACCTTCGAGTGGAACGCGGAGATGCCCGACCCGAACTTCGGCATCGCGGTCCTGCTCTACGGCACGGTCGTCAGCGCGATCATCGCGATGGTCATCGCGGTCCCGGTGGCCGTCGGCATCGCGCTGTTCATCTCGCACTACGCCCCGCGCGCCATCGCCTCGCCGCTGGGCTACGTGATCGACCTGCTCGCCGCCGTCCCCAGCATCATCTACGGCCTGTGGGGCGCGCTCTTCCTGGTTCCGCACCTGGAGGGGCTGTACAAGTGGTTCGACGACTACTTCGGCTGGACCGGCATCCTGGAGTACAACGACGGCACGCCGCGGTCGCTGTTCACCATCGGCATCCTGCTCGCGATCATGATCCTGCCGATCATCACGAGCGTCAGCCGTGAGGTCTTCCTCCAGGCCCCGAAGATGCACGAGGAGGCGGCGCTCGCGCTCGGCGCGACCCGCTGGGAGGTCATCCGGATGTCGGTGCTGCCGTTCGGCCGCTCCGGCATCATCAGCGCCTCCATGCTCGGCCTCGGCCGTGCGCTCGGCGAGACGATGGCCGTCGCCACCGTGCTCTCCACCAGCTTCGACATCCAGACCAGCCTGCTCGACGGCGGCGGCGGCACCATCGCCCAGAACATCGCGAGCGGCTTCAAGGAGGCAGACGACACCGGCCGTGACGCGCTGATCGCCTCCGGTCTGGTGCTCTTCGTCCTCACCCTCCTGGTCAACGGCGCCGCCCGGCTCATCGTCGCGCGCCGCAAGGAGTACTCGGGGGCCAACGCATGAGCCACCTGACCCCGGCCCACCGGCCGCAGACGGACCAGCCCACCGCACCTTCGCGCCGTGCGGGCGCAGTGATCATCGAAAGGTGCGGGGCATGAGCAACACCACCGTGCAGAAGGTGGCCGACGCGAGCACACCACGCTCCTCCAGGCTGTACCAGCCGCGGCTGCCGTTCTGGTCCCCGATCGCGCTGATCGTCCTCTCCATCGGGCTCGGCTGCGGCATCGGCGTCGCCGCCGACCTGGACAGCAAGATCCAGTGGGGCCTGATATCGGCCCTCCTCTTCGTCCTCATCACCTTCGCCCTCACGGCCCGGGTCGAGGGCAAGCGGCAGGCGAAGGACCGGCTGGCCACCAGCCTGGTCTGGGTCTGCTTCATCCTCGCGGTCGTCCCGCTGGCCTCGCTGATGTACGAGACCATCAAGCGCGGCACCACCGTGCTGGACGGCGCCTTCCTCAGCCACTCGATGAAGGGCACCCAGAACGTCAAGCCGGGCGGTGGCATCTACCACGCCATCATCGGCACCCTGGAGCAGGTCGGCATCGCCACCCTGATCGCCGCCCCCATCGGTCTGCTGACCGCCGTCTACCTGGTGGAGTACGGCCGCGGCAAGCTCGCGAAGGCCGTCACCTTCTTCGTCGACGTCATGACCGGCATCCCCTCGATCGTCGCCGGTCTGTTCATCCTCAGCCTGTGGATCATCATCCTGGACTTCGGTTACTCGGGCTTCGCCGGCTCGATGGCGCTCGCCATCCTGATGATGCCGGTGGTCGTCCGCTCGACCGAGGAGATGCTCAAGCTCGTACCGAACGAGCTGCGCGAAGCATCGCTGGCGCTCGGTGTGCCCAAGTGGCGCACCATCCTTAAGGTGGTCCTGCCGACCTCGATCGGCGGCATCACCACCGGCGTCATGCTCGCCGTCGCGCGCATCGCGGGTGAGACCGCCCCGATCGTCCTGCTGGTCTTCGGTAACCCGGCGATCAACAACAGCCCGTTCGAAGGCGAGCAGTCCTCACTGCCCTTCTACATCTACGAGCAGTGGGCGAACGGCAACGAAGCGTCGTACGACCGTGCCTGGGCCGCGGCCCTGGTGCTCATCGCCTTCGTCATGATCCTGAACCTGGTCGCTCGCGGCATCGCCCGTTGGAAGGCCCCGAAGACCGGCCGCTGAGGCCCCGTATTCCGGCTCCGCCCGCGGGGTCGACGTAGAAAAGAAGTGATTCACATGGCCAAGCGCATCGACGTCAGCGGCCTCACCGCGTACTACGGCTCGCACAAGGCCATCGAGGACATCTCGATGACCGTGGAGCCCCGCTCCGTGACCGCCTTCATCGGCCCCTCCGGCTGCGGCAAGTCCACCTTCCTGCGCACCCTCAACCGCATGCACGAGGTCACCCCCGGCGGTCGGGTCGAGGGCAAGGTGATGCTGGACGACGAGAACCTCTACGGTGCCGGCGTCGACCCGGTCTCCGTGCGCCGCACGGTCGGCATGGTCTTCCAGCGCCCCAACCCGTTCCCCACCATGTCGATCTTCGAGAACGTGGCGGCGGGCCTGCGCCTGAACGGCTCGTACCGCAAGAGCGAGCTCAACGACATCGTGGAGCGCTCCCTCAAGGGCGCCAACCTGTGGAACGAGGTCAAGGACCGGCTCAACAAGCCCGGCTCCGGCCTCTCCGGCGGTCAGCAGCAGCGACTGTGCATCGCCCGCGCCATCGCGGTCGAGCCCGAGGTGCTGCTGATGGACGAGCCCTGCTCGGCGCTCGACCCGATCTCCACCCTCGCCATCGAGGACCTGATCGGCGAGCTCAAGGAGCGCTTCACGATCGTCATCGTGACGCACAACATGCAGCAGGCCGCCCGTGTCTCGGACCGCACGGCCTTCTTCAACCTGGCGGCGATAGGCCAGCCCGGCAAGCTCATCGAGATCGACGAGACGGAGCGCATCTTCGCCAACCCGTCCGTCCAGGCGACCGAGGACTACATCTCCGGCCGCTTCGGCTAAAGAACCCGACGCCCGTCCCGGGGCAGCGACCCCGGGGCGGACCGAGATAGAGCAGCTTTGCGGTGCTGCATGGCGGTGCCACCGCAAGGCGATGGGCCCGCCCCCTGGCTCCCGGGGGGCGGGCCGCCCCATCTCCACATCTTCCGCCCCACACCGGGGCACCCGCCCAGCGCCACACGGCACGGGCCCGGCCCACGACGGGCCGGTCGATGGAACCTGATGCAACCTGATGGGCCTGATGGGTCTGATGGGCCCGGTTGGTGGACCCGGCTGAGGGACCTGAGGGACCTGAGGGACCTGAGGAGCTCGTACGAGCCGGCCGTCGGTCGGGGCGCGGGGCAGTCAGCGCGGGGCGCTAGCCGAAGGCGAGCTGGACGATCCAGTAGCCCACGGCGGCCACCGCCGCCGCGGCGGGCATGGTGATGAACCAGCCCACGATGATGTTCTTGGCCACGCCCCAGCGGACCGCGTTGACCCGCTTGGTGGCGCCCACGCCCATGATTCCCGAGGTGATCACGTGCGTGGTGGAGATGGGCGCGTGGAACATGAACGACGCGGTGTACATCACGGAGGCCGCGGTCGTCTCGGCCGCGAAGCCCTGCGGCGGGTCGAGCTCGATGATGCGGCGGCCGAGCGTCCGCATGATGCGCCAGCCACCCGCGTACGTACCCAGTGACAGCATCAGCGCACAGACGATCTTCACCCAGGTCGGGATCGGGTCGCCGGAGTCCTCCACATCGGCGATGACCAGCGCCATCACCACGATGCCCATCGTCTTCTGGGCGTCTTGCAGACCGTGGCCGAGGGCCATGCCGGCCGCCGAGACGGTCTGCGCGATGCGGAAGCCGCGCTTGGCCTTGTGCGGGTTGGCGTTCCGGAACATCCACATGATCGCGACCATCACCAGATAGCCGAGGACCAGGCCGACGACCGGCGAGATGAACATCGGGATGACGATCTTCTCGATCACCCCGGACCAGATGACATCGATGCCGCCGGCCAGAGCAGCACCGACCATGCCGCCGAACAGGGCATGCGAGGAGGACGACGGCAGGCCGAAGTACCAGGTGATGAGGTTCCACGCGATCGCCCCGACCAGTGCGGCGAAGAGGATGCCCATCCCCTTGTCGCCCTCGGGCGTGTCGATGAGCCCTTCACTGACGGTCTTGGCGACCCCGCTGCCGAGGAAGGCACCGGCCAGGTTCATCACCGCGGCCATCGCCAGCGCGGCGCGCGGCGTCAGGGCCCGGGTGGACACCGAGGTGGCGATGGCGTTGGCGGAGTCGTGGAAGCCGTTCGTATACGTGAAAAAGAGCGCGACCCCGATGGTCACGACGAGCGCGAAGGTGTCCACCGGGGGTCAGGACTCCTTGACCGCGATGGTCTCGACGGTATTGGCGACGTGCTCGAAGGCATCGGCCGCCTCCTCAAGCACATCGACGATCTGCTTGAGCTTGAGCACGTCCATCGCGTCGTACTTGCCGTTGAACAGGTGGGCCAGGAGCTTGCGGTGGATCTGGTCGGCCTGGTTCTCCAGCCGGTTGACCTCGATCCAGTACTCCGTGAGGTTGGTCATGGTGCGCAGGTTCGGCATGGCCTCGGCGGTCAGCTCGGCGGCCCGGGCCAACACCTCGATCTGCTGCTCGACGCCCTTCGGCAGCTCTTCCACCTGGTAGAGGACGACCAGGTCGACCGCCTCCTCCATGAAGTCCATGATGTCGTCGAGCGAGGAGGCGAGGCTGTAGATGTCCTCGCGGTCGAACGGCGTGATGAAGGACGAGTTGAGCTGGTGGAAGATCGCGTGGGTCGCATCGTCACCCGCGTGCTCCGCCGCCCGCATGCGCTCGGCGATCTCGGCCCGCGCGGAGGAGTCCGCCCCGAGCAGTTCCATGAGGAGCTTGGAGCCGGTCACGATGTTGTCCGCAGATGCGGCGAACATGTCGTAGAAGCTCGTCTCCCTGGGGGTCAGACGAAAGCGCACTGGGGCATCCTCTGGGTGCAGCGGATTCGGTCTCGTTGATGCTAGGCACAACATCCGGCCATGGCTAACCGGCATTCCACCAGTGTCGCCTATCGGGCAGAGTGCCTATAACGGGGCCCGGCCGCCATCAGCGCCATTCGATACCATGTACCCCGTAGGGGTATATACGACTCTCACCCGTTCGGAAGGACGCCATGACGACGACGGCAGCCGACAGCGGGGCCGCCCGCGATGGCGACCAGCCCCAAGCTCCCAGCGACGCCCTGCCCGCAGCCACCTCAGCCGAAACCGACGAGGTCACGGCGGCGACGCAGGTCACAGTGTCCCGTGCGGACGACGCCGGGGACCAGACCCGCGACACCACCTCGTCCTGCGCGGCCCACGCACCGGGCGCGCCGCACGGCGCGGCGGGCAGCCCACCCGGGCCGCACGGCTACGCCAAGCAGCGGGACCAGCACCTCAAGCGGCTGCGCCGGATCGAGGGCCAGATCCGTGGCCTGCAACGGATGGTCGACGAGGACGTGTACTGCATCGACATCCTCACCCAGGTGTCGGCCAGCACGAAGGCGCTCCAGTCCTTCGCGCTGCAACTGCTCGAAGAGCACCTGCGGCACTGCGTCGCGGACGCGGCGGTACGGGGCGGCGACGAGGTGGAAACCAAGGTCGCCGAGGCGTCCGCCGCCATCGCCCGGCTGCTCCGCACCTAGCGCGGCGGGCCGGGCCGCGCTCGGCCCGGACGACGCCTGGCCCAGACGCCCCCGGCCTGGATATCGCTCGGCCTCGATGTCACTCGACCTGGACGCCATTCGCCTGACGCCGCTCGCCCAGTTGCCGCCCGGTCTGGGCGCCGCTCGGCGTGAGCTCCGCCCTGCTTGGACACCCCCGGCCTGGGTGCCGCTCGGCCGGTCTGGGTGCCGCTCGGCCCAAGCGGCCCGGGCGCCGCGCCGTCGGCACCCGCCCGGCCCCGCTCCCACTCCCCGCGCAGCGGCACGTCCGGCGCGGGGCGCAGCGACGTCGTACGCACCCCCGGGAGGGGGCGGGGTCGCGCCAGTCGCGCCGCCGGACGGCTCACGGTGGCCGGTGACCGACCTCCTGGCCACGGTCGGGAAGGGGCTCGGGCCCGGGGTCGCGGACGGCCTCGGGCGCGGGTTCGGAAGTGGCGGGATTTGATCGGTCCACATGGACGCGCAACACGGCGTCGATGTGGGCCGCACTCATGCGCTCGGCGTCCACGCTCGACGCCGCGATCATCAACTCGCCGTAGAGGTCGATCTCGACGAGGGCCACATGGTCGGAGACCGACGAACCCTGACGCGCCACCATGTGTGTCACCTCCTTCGAGCGCCGACCGGGCGGTCGGCGACGTCACCGACGTCGTGGCCGGCTGCACTGACGTCGTAGCCGGCGATCCAGCGTAGGGACAGGCACACACCGCGCACATGGCACGGATGGGTCATTTCCATGGGGCAAGCCCCCTCACGGAACTAATTCTTCGGCGAGTCGACCGCACCCGCATAGATATCCGCGGGTTTGGGGGTTTGCAGGGCGATCGGTGCGCCAAAGCCGTACAACTCGGTCGTCGAGACCACGTCGGTCTCCCGGTGCTGACCGCCGGCGGTGTTGGTCATGGTGAACCGGTGGCGGATCTTGCGCAGCCGGCCCCGCGCGTCGAGGAAGGCGTCGAAGCGCACCGCATCGGTGGCGAACCCCCTGGCCGCGGCCCGCAACACGCCGCGCGCGTACGGTTCGGCGGCCCGGGCGGCGGCGCGCAGATCGGCGACGCCCCGGTAGTGCCAGAGCCCGGCGCGGCCCTGGGCCGGCCGCCCCACGACGCTCACCTGCCGCGCGCCGCGCAGGAGTTGGGCGGCCACCAGCGGATCGGTGGCGCCCCCGCTGACCAGGTTGCCGTCCGCCACCCGGGTGCTGTCGACGCGCAGCCAGCGGTCGCGCGGCACCCCGGCGCCACGGTTGAACATCAACAGCTCGGCGGGGGCGAGGAGTTCGATGATCGGCCGCTGCTCCGCCGCTCCCACCGCGTCCTTCGGCGGCACGACCCGCAGTCGGCCCCGGCGGGCCGCGAAGTCGTACCCGCCGCTGCCCTCGATGGCAACCCGGGTCGCACCGGCATCAGTCTGCACCGAGGTGCGCATCCGTGCGCTGCCCGCCTGCGCGAGCGCCCCCGCGGCGTCCCGCAGCGCCGTGGGCGCGGCGCCGACCTCACGCTCGGCGGGCTCGTCCGACGCCTGTTCGGGCGCCGGGCGGGGGCGGGGCCGCCCCCCGCCCCCCCCCCGCTGCCCGGCGCCCGCGGCGGCCCCCGCGTCGGGCCCCCCCGCCGGCGCCCCCGCCCCCTCGCCCGCCCGGCCCGGGGGGGGCGCCGGGCCCC
>NZ_JBEHZD010000208.1:0-12211 GCF_040240285.1 Streptomyces sp. HSW2009
GGAAGGTGGTGGCGACGTCCTCGTCCCACGGGAAGTAGCCGATCCGCGGCGCGGCGGGCGGGGGGGGGGGCGGGGGGCGGGGGGGCCCGCCCCGGCGCCGGTGACGCGATCCCCCGCAGGGGCGTCCCGGGGCCCGGCCTAGACTCCGCCGCATGACCTACGTGATCACCGACATCGCTCGGGACCTCGCCCCGCAGGGCGTGCTGCGGGCCTCCATCAACCTGGGCAACCCGGTGCTGGCCCAGGGCACGCCGACGGCGCCCGCCGGCATCACGGTGGACCTCGCGCGGGAGGTCGGCGCCCGGCTGGGGCTCCCGGTGGAGTTCCAGTGCTTCGACGCCGCCCGCAAGTCGTGCGAGGCGATGGCCACCGGCCGGGCCGACCTGTGCTTCCTGGCCATCGACCCGGCGCGGGAGGCCGACGTCGCCGTCACCGCGCCCTACGTCGTCATCGAGGGCGTGTACGTCGTCCCGCAGCAGGCGCCCTTCGCCAGCGCGGCCGACGTGGACCGCGCGGGCGTCCGCATCGGCGTCAAGCACGGTTCCGCGTACGACCTGTTCCTCTCCCGCACCCTGCGCCACGCGTCCGTGGTCCGCGGCGACGAGGGCGTGGACACCTTCCGGGCGCAGGGGCTCGACGTCGGGGCCGGCATCCGCGAGCCGATGACCGCCTACGTCGCCGCGCACCCGGACGTCCGGCTGATACCGGATACCTTCCTCCAGATCCGGCAGGCGGTGGGCACCACCAAGGACCGCGCGCCCGCCACCATCGGCTTCCTCCGGGACCTGGTCGACGAGTTGACGGCGAACGGTTTCGTCGCCGCCGCACTGCGCCGCGCGGGCCAGTCCCCGGCCCTGGTCGCCCCGCGCGACTGAGCACTCCTGCTCCGCCCCGGGCCGGACGACGCACGACTCTGCGGGGCCACCGGCCGTGAGGCCATGGGCCCGCCGGGCCGCGGCCCCACCCGCGCCCGTCGCCCGTACGCGGCGGCACTCCGGTCGCGCAACCCACCGCCGGGCAGCGGTGGCGAAAGCACGGGCAACGGCAACGGCAACCGCCCCGCAGACGACACGGGCGGCCGGTCGGGGGTGTTCCCCGTCCGGCCGCCCGTCGTCGGTGGCCCGTCGTACGACCGGGTCGTGCTCAGGCCCGCGGGTGGCGGCCGTTGAGCGCGGGGTCGGCCTGTTCCGTACCGGTCGGTGACCCGAACGCGGCGAGGAGTTGCTCCGCCGCGAGAGAGGCCGTCAGCGTGCCGTCCCGCAGTTGCCGCTCGACCTCGGGGGTCAGCCGGCGCACCGCGGGGTGCTCCCGGAGCCGGGTCAGGAGTTGGTCCTGGACCATCGTCCAGGTCCACTCGACCTGTTGGTCGCGCCGCTTGCGCTGGAGCGCGCCCGTCGAGTCGAGGACCTTGCGGTGCTGCTCGATGCGGTCCCACAGGGTGTCGAGCCCGGTGCCCTCGCGGGCGCTACAGGTGAGCACCGGCGGGTTCCACACCTCGTCCGGGTGGGGCGGCGCCTCGCCGCTCCGGCCGGCCGCGCCCGCCCCGTGCCCGCTGCTGGCCTGCGGGCGCAACAGCCTCAGCGCGCCGGCCAGTTCGCGGGCGGCCGAGCGGGCGTCCCGCTCGTGCGGCCCGTCGGCCTTGTTGACCGCCACCAGGTCGGCCAGCTCCACGACGCCCTTCTTGATGCCCTGGAGCTGGTCTCCGGTACGGGCCAGGGTCAGCAGCAGGAAGGTGTCGACCATGCCGGCCACGGCCGTCTCGGACTGGCCCACGCCCACCGTCTCGACCAGGACCACGTCATACCCGGCGGCCTCCATCAGCACGATGGTCTCCCGGGTGGCCCGCGCCACGCCGCCCAGGGTGCCGGAGGTCGGCGAGGGCCTGACGAAGGCGGCCGGGTCGACGGCCAGCCGCTCCATCCGGGTCTTGTCACCCAGGATGGAGCCGCCGGTCCGGCTGGACGAGGGGTCGACGGCGAGCACCGCGACCCGGTGGCCGCGCCCGGTGAGCAGGGTGCCCAGCGCGTCGATGAAGGTGGACTTGCCGACGCCCGGCACCCCGCTGATGCCCACCCGGCGGGACTTGCCCGCGTACGGCAGGAGTTCGACCAGCAGTTGTTGGGCGAGGGCGCGGTGGTCGGGCCGGGTGGACTCCACGAGGGTGATGGCCCGGGCGATGTGTGCCCGGGAACCCTCGCGGACGCCCCGTGCGTACGCGCCTACGTCGATCTTGGGTGGCATGGGCTCACAGCTCGTGGCCGAGCGCCGCACCCAGCGACGTGACCAGGTCGTAGGCGGCGTCGGGGATCACCGTGCCGGGCGGGAAGACGGCCGCGGCGCCCATCTCGCGCAGCGTCTCGACGTCCTGCGGCGGGATGACGCCGCCGACCACGATGGTGATGTCCTCGCGCCCCGCCTCGGCCAGTTGCTCGCGCAGCGCGGGCACCAGCGTGAGGTGGCCGGCGGCCAGCGAGGAGACGCCGACGATGTGCACGTCGGCCTCCACCGCCTGCCGGGCGACCTCGGCGGGGGTCTGGAACAGCGGGCCGACGTCCACGTCGAAGCCGAGGTCGGCGAAGGCGGTGGCGATCACCTTCTGGCCCCGGTCGTGCCCGTCCTGTCCCATCTTGGCGACCAGGATGCGCGGCCGACGGCCCTCGGCCTCCTCGAAGGCGCGCACCAGCGCCCGGGTGCGGTCCACGCCGGTTGACGGTCCTGCTTCGTCTCGGTACACACCGGAGATCGTACGGATCTGGCCCGAGTGGCGCCCGTACACCTTCTCCAGGGCGTCGGAGATCTCGCCGACGGTGGCCTTGGCGCGGGCGGCGTTGACGGCCAGCGCGAGCAGGTTGCCCGACAGGTCGCCGGCGCGCTGGGCGCCGTTCTCGGCGGCGCCGGTGAGCGCCCGCAGCGCGTCCTGGCACGCCTGCTCGTCGCGCTCGGCGCGCAGCCGGCGGAGCTTGTCGACCTGCTGGGTGCGGACCGCGGAGTTGTCGACCTTGAGGACGTCGATCTGCTCGTCGCTGTCCACCCGGTACTTGTTGATGCCGATCACCGGCTGCCGGCCGGAGTCGATCCGGGCCTGAGTGCGGGCCGCGGCCTCCTCCACGCGCAGCTTGGGAATGCCGGCGTCGATGGCCTGCGCCATGCCGCCGGCGGCCTCGACCTCCTCGATGTGCTGCCAGGCGCGGCGCGCGAGGTCCAGGGTGAGCCGCTCGACGTACGCGCTGCCGCCCCACGGGTCGATGACCCGGCAGGTGCCGGACTCCTGCTGGAGCAGGAGTTGGGTGTTGCGGGCGATGCGGGCGGAGAAGTCGGTGGGCAGCGCCAGCGCCTCGTCCAGCGCGTTGGTGTGCAGCGACTGGGTGTGGCCCTGGGTCGCGGCCATCGCCTCCACGCAGGTGCGGGCCACGTTGTTGAACACGTCCTGCGCGGTCAGCGACCAGCCCGAGGTCTGCGAATGGGTGCGCAGCGAAAGGGACTTGGCGTTCTTCGGGTCGAACTGCTTGACCAGCTTGGCCCACAGCAGCCGGGCCGCGCGCAGCTTGGCGATCTCCATGAAGAAGTTCATGCCGATCGCCCAGAAGAACGAGAGCCGCGGCGCGAAGGCGTCCACGTCCATGCCCGCGTCCAACCCGGCCCGCAGGTACTCCACGCCGTCGGCGAGGGTGTAGGCCAGCTCCAGGTCGGCGGTGGCCCCGGCCTCCTGGATGTGGTAACCGGAGATGGAGATGGAGTTGTAGCGCGGCATCTTCTGCGAGGTGAAGGCGAAGATGTCGGAGATGATCCGCATGGAGGGCTGCGGCGGGTAGATGTAGGTGTTGCGGACCATGAACTCTTTCAGAATGTCGTTCTGAATGGTTCCGGCCAGCTTCTCGGGCGCGACGCCCTGCTCCTCCGCGGCGACGATGTAGAGCGCGAGGATGGGCAGCACCGCGCCGTTCATCGTCATCGACACGCTCATCTTGTCCAGCGGGATGCCGTCGAAGAGCTGCCGCATGTCGTAGATGGAGTCGATGGCGACGCCCGCCATGCCGACGTCGCCGGTGACCCGCGGGTGGTCGCTGTCGTAGCCGCGGTGGGTGGGCAGGTCGAAGGCGACCGACAGGCCCTTCTGGCCCGCGGCCAGGTTGCGCCGGTAGAAGGCGTTGGACTCCTCGGCGGTGGAGAAGCCCGCGTACTGGCGCACCGTCCACGGCTGGTTGACGTACATCGTCGGGTACGGGCCGCGCAGATAGGGCGCGATGCCCGGGTAGGTGCCGAGGAAGTCGACGCCTTCCAGGTCGGCGGCCCCGTACAGCGGCTTGACTCCGATGCCCTCGGGGGTCTCCCAGACCAGCGCGTCCTGGTCCTTGCCGGTGCTCTGGCGGAGCGCGGCCCGCCAGTCGTCGGTGGTCGGGCCGGGCGTGCCCGCGTCGTCGCCGGTCAGTTGGATGTTCGCGAAGTTCGGGATGGCTCCCATGGCGTCCGCTCCGCCTTGCATCACGCAATCCCCATGGTGTTCAGGGCCGAGGTCAGCACCTCGACCGCGTCGCAGCCCGCGAAGACGAACTCGTCCACCCCGGCCTGAAGGTAGTCTTCCCGCCGCTCGCCGGGGCGGCCCGCCAGGTAGACGCGGGTGGCGCCGGCGGCCTTGAGCCGGGCGGCGGCGTCCGCGGCCTGTTCGGCGTAGAGCTGGTCGGTCGAGCACAGGCAGGCGATGCGCGCGCCGCTGCCGGCGAAGGCGTCGGCCGCGGCCTGGGCGTCGGTGCCGGCCTGCTCCTGGACGGCCGCGATGCCGCCGGCCTGGAACAGGTTGGCGGCGAAGGTGGCGCGCGCGGTGTACGCGGCGGCCGGGCCGAGGGTGGCCAGGAAGACCTTCGGCCGCTCGCCGCTCGCCGCCAGGTGGGCGTCGCTGCGGGCGCGCAGCGTCTCGTACGCCTCGTCCCTGCGCACCCGCGGCAGGCCGCCGGTGAGCCGCTGCGGGGCGGCCTCGCGCTCCACCGGGCGCTCGTCGAGCAGCGGGAACTCGCTGACGCCGGTGATCGGCTCCTTGCGCCGGGCGAGGTCCTTGGAGCGGCGCTGCCAGGTGGCGGCGATCCGGTCGGGGACCAGTCCCGAGGTGAGCCCGTCGGCGATGCCGCCGGCCGCCTCGATCTCCTGGAACCAGGCCCAGGCCGCCTCGGCGACCTCGTCGGTCAGCCGCTCCACGTACCAGGAGCCGCCGGCCGGGTCGATGACGCGGGCCAGGTGCGACTCCTCCAGCAGGATCGCGGAGGTGTTGCGGGCGATGCGCCGGGCGAAGCCGTCGGGCAGGCCGAGTTCGCTGTCGAAGGGGAGGACGGTCACCGCGTCCGCGCCGCCGACGCCGGCGCCGAGGGTGGCGACGGTGGTGCGCAGCATGTTCACCCACGGGTCGCGCCGGGTCATCATCACCGGCGAGGTGACCGCGTGCTGCCGCTGGGCCGCGGTGCCTTCGGCGGCGCCGCACACCTGCGCCACCCGGGCCCACCGCCGGCGGGCGGCGCGCAGCTTGGCGATGTTCAGGAACTGGTCGGCGGTGGCCGCGTAGCGGAATTCCAGTTGGGCCAGCGCGGCGTCGACGGAGAGGCCACCTGCGGTGAGGGCGCGCAGGTAGCCGACGCCGGTGGCGAGCGAGCAGCCGAGTTCTTCGGCGGTGGAGGCGCCGGCCTCGTGGTACGGCAGGGCGTCCACGCTCAGCGCCCGCACGCCCGGGTAGTCGGCGCTGGCGCGGCGGGCGAGGTCCACCGCTGCGGCCAGTTGCGCCTCCAGCGCGTCGGCCGCTCCGGTACGGGCCAGCAGGCCGTACGGGTCGGCGCCGAGCACGGCGAGCGCGGCGTGTCGGGGCACCTCGCGCGCGTCGTAGAGCGCGAGCAGGGCCGCGCCGGCGGCAGCGGCGTCGGCGCCGGGGTCGAGCGCGACGGTCACCAGGTCCAGGTAGACGCCTTCCAGGGCGCGGGGCAGCGCGTCGACGGGCAGCGCGCCGTCGCCGACCGCGAGCCACAGCGAGGTCACGCCGTTCTCCAGGTCGGCGAGGACCGCTTCGCGGGTGCGTTCGGGATCGGGGTGCGTGTGACGCTGGCGTACGTCCCAGCCGGTTACCGCCGCCCCTTCGGGACGCCCGCCGCGCAGGAACGGGGGGAAGCCGGGAAAGCCGGCGGCGGTGGACGCGTCGGGCGCGTCCTCGTCGGTGTACAGCGGACGGGCGGCGATCCCGTCCTGGAGCGAGGTGGTGAGCACTTCCTCAGCAGCGACTCCGCTGGCGTCGGACGCACCGGACTTGCGCAGTACGTTGCCAACAAGGTGTTGCCACTGTTCTCGGGTTGCTTCCGGGAACTCGGCTGCCAAGGGGAGCCCGTCGGGCAGGACCGTCATGCGACGGAGACTAGGGGAGGTTTGTGAACGACAGGAGTAGGGCACTCTGTGATCTTGCCCTCGTTACGGTCGAGTAAGCGCCACACATCGCTAGGGTACGGACAGAATGACCTGCAAGGAGCTTACGCGCAACGGGGGTTGACCATGGGATACGGCACAGGCGAGACCGCCGTCGGGAACTCGACAAGCGGAGCTTCATCTGTCATCCCGAGCGCGTTGGTGCCCGCCGAGATCGCCTGGGCCGACGCGGTGCGCACCGACGCCGCGCCCGACGTGCTCTTCCCCGAGGAAGCGGCCCTGCTCACCCGGTCCGTACAGAAGCGGCGGAACGAGTTCACCACGGTCCGGGCCTGTGCCCGGCGGGCCATGGCGGGCCTGGGCCTGCCGCCCACGCCGGTGTTGCCCGGCAAGCGTGGTGAGCCCGGCTGGCCCGAGGGCGTGGTGGGCAGCATGACGCACTGCGACGGGTATCGGGCCGCCGCGTTGGCGCCCGCCTCCGTCGCGCGTTCGATCGGCATCGACGCGGAGCCGCACGCCCCGCTGCCCGAGGGCGTGCTCGACGTCGTGTCGCTGGCTCCGGAGCGGGAGCGCGGGCAGCAGATCGCGCGGGGCGCCTGGGGTGGCGGACCGGTGCACTGGGACCGGCTGCTGTTCAGCGCGAAGGAGAGCGTCTTCAAGGCGTGGTATCCGCTGGCTCGGCGCGAACTCGACTTCTCCGACGCCGAGTTGACCTTCGAGGCCGCCCCCGCTTCATCCGTCCCCGGCTCCGGCGGCCCCGACCGACAGGGCACCTTCCGGGCCCGGTTGCTCCCCTCGGCCGACATTCCCGACGGCTTCCCCTTCAGCGGCTTCGAGGGCCGCTGGGTCATCCACGACGGCTTCGTCGTCACCGCGATCGTGACGCCTCCGGCGACGGTGCCTGGTCCTCGTTGATCCTGCTTTGATCCTGCGGGTGGCCCTTTCGAGGCACCGCCCCCTCGCCGTTTCCGCCATGTTCACCCGCCATCTCCCTTGCCTTGACTGGCAGTTCCGTTGTGAGGGGAGCGCGTTGAGGCCCATGCCTCCCGCGCGGTAACGGATACCGCGGAGGCGGGTGCCACGGCGACGGGCGCCGCGCCCGCGGCCTGTTCAGAACAGCTCTCCCGACAGTGGGTCACAGGGGGGCCACAGGGGGCGGCCGTAGGGGGCGAGTCGGCGCGCGCCACACGGCGTACTTCGACAGCATCCGGGGGGCGCGGCGCCACACCCCGCACCGGCGCCACACCCCACCCACGAGACACCCGCGCCACCCACCGGAAACACCCTCCACACACCCTCCACCCCCCACTCAGGCCAAACGCACCCCTCACACGCCCACACCCAGCACGCCACACCATGCAGCATGTGCAAGGCACATTCATCCATTCGTTTGCAGATGCTGCTCAAACTGGCTTACTGTCCCGCACATGCAGTCCTACAGCATCGGCCAGGCGGCTCGGCTGCTTGGCGTCAGTTCGGACACCGTGCGCCGGTGGGCGGATGCGGGGCGGGTCGAGACGCACCGCGACGAGTCCGGTCGGCGGTTGATCGACGGGCGGGAGCTCGCGGCGTTCTCCGTGGAGTTGGCGCAGGGTGGCGAGGGGTACGGGGACGCGCCGTACACCTCGGCGCGCAATGCGTTCCCCGGCATCGTCACCGCCGTCAAGCTCGGCGACGTCGCGGCCCAGGTGGAGATCCAGGCCGGGCCGCACCGGCTGGTCTCGCTCCTGACCCGGGAGGCCGTGGAGGAACTCGGTCTTGAGGTGGGCGTCCGCGCCACCGCGCGGGTGAAGTCGACCAACGTGCACATCGACCGCGTCTGACCCGCCCGGCCGACCGACCGCGCGGCTCCATCGCCCGCGCCACCACGCGCCCTCACCGCGCGACTCCACCGCTCCATCCCTCACCTCACCGCCCGCCCCGCGTACGGCGCCCGTCGCCCGCGCCGCTCCCCCGCCAGGACCGTGACCAGGACCGTGAAGGAACCCATCATGTCCCTGACCTCGCTACGCCGCCGCGCCGCCGGCGCCGCGCTGTGCCTCGCCGCGCTGCTCCCGCTGACGGCCTGCGGCTCCGACGACGACTCGACGGGCTCCGCCGACAGGACCCAACTGACGGTGCTGGCCGCGGCCTCGCTGACGGACGTCTTCGCCGACGTCGGCAAGGCGTACGAGAAGAGCCACCCGGACGTGCGGCTGCGGTTCTCCTTCGCCGGGTCGCAGGACCTGGCCGCGCAGGTACGGGCCGGCGCGCCCGCCGACGCGCTGGTCACAGCGGACCTGCCGACGATGCAGAAGCTGCGCGGGGACGTCGGCCAGTACGCGAAGATCGCCAAGAACCGGCTGGTCATCGCGGTGGGCGAGGGCAACCCGCGGCACGTACGGGGGCTCAAGGACCTGGCGGACAAGGACCTCAAGGTCGTCCTCGCGGCGCCCGAAGTGCCGGTCGGGCGGTACAGCAGGACCGTGCTCGACGGAGCCGACGTGCACGTGAAGCCGGTGTCGCAGGAGCCGAGCGTGCGCGCCGTGCTGAGCAAGGTGAAGCTGGGCGAGGCCGATGCCGGCATCGTCTACGTCACCGATGCGACCACCGCCGAGGACCGGGTCGACACGGTCACCATCCCGGATGACGAGAACGCCATCGCCTCCTATCCCGCGGCGCCGCTGACCGCGTCCCGGCACGAGGAGCAGGCGCGGGCCTTTGTCCGGTGGCTGACCTCCCCGACGGCGCAGAAGATTCTGCGTACGGCCGGATTCCAACGCCCCTGAGGTGGCGACGAGGGAGCGGGAGGCGATGAAGGACAGCGCGGGCCCTGCGGGCGACGGGCGGCAGCGCGCGCCCGGGTGGCGGCTGCGCCGATCGGTGCCCGGCGCTGCGCGCGGTGGGCGGCTGCGGCGGCGCGGCACCCGGCCCGGCACCCCGCTGGCGCTGGCCGTGCCGGCGGCGCTGGCGGTCGCACTGCTGCTGCTCCCGTTGATCGGCATGGTGGCCCGTACCTCCTGGTCCGAACTGGGCGGGCATCTGAGCAGCGGCCCGGTGCGGGAGGCGCTGTGGCTGTCGCTGACCGTCTCGTTCTGGTCGCTCGGCATCTCCGTGCTGCTGGGGGTGCCGCTGGCCTGGGTGCTGGCCCGGGGCGCGTTCGCCGGCAAGACGTTGGTGCGCTCGCTGGTGCTGCTGCCGATGGTGTTGCCGCCCACGGTCGGCGGTGTGGCGCTGCTGCTCGGCTTCGGCCGCCGGGGACTGCTCGGTGGAGTGCTTGAGGACTGGTTCGGCGTCACGCTGCCGTTCTCGACGGCGGGTGCCGTGGTCGCGGCGACGTTCGTGGCCATGCCGTTCCTGGTCATCAGCCTGGAGGGCACGCTGACCGCCCTCGACCGGCGGTACGAGGACACGGCGGCCTCGCTCGGGGCCGGGCCGTGGCGGGTGTTCCGCACCGTCACGCTCCCGCTGGTGGCGCCGGGGCTGCTCGCGGGCGCCGCGCTGACCTGGGCCCGGGCGCTCGGCGAGTTCGGCGCCACGATCACCTTCGCGGGCAACCTGCCGGGCGTCACCCAGACCCTCCCGCTCCAGGTCTACCTGCTGCTCCAGGCCGACCCGGAGGCGGCCACCTCGGTGTCCCTGCTGCTGTTGGCCATCGCCATGGCGGTGTTGATCGCGCTGCGCGGCCGGTGGGCCGGCGGCACGCGCCCAGCGACGGGTAGCGGGGGCCGCGTACGGGACCCGGCCGACGCCGGTCAGGAACCCGGCCGCCAAGCCGGCAGCGAAGCCGGTCCGGGCTCCGGTCAGGACGCCGGCCGCGGCACGGTCCGGGGCGCAGGTCGGGGCGCCGGGGAGCGGCCGGCCGGGCCGGGTTGGCCGCTGCGGGCCCGGCTGTCGGGCTTCAACCAGATGGAGATCTCCGCCCCGCCCGGCACCACCATCGCCGTCGTCGGGCCCAACGGCGCCGGCAAGACCACGTTGCTGCGCGCCCTGCTCGGGCTCACCACGCGTTCCCGGGCGGTCATCTGGCTCGGCGGCGACGAAGTCAGCTCGCTGCCCACGCACCGCCGCAAGGTGGCCTGGGTGCCGCAGGACGGCGCGCTGTTCCCCCACCTGAGCGCGGTGCGGAACACGGCGTACGGGCTGCGCGTGCGCGGCGTCGGCGCCCGGGAGGCGCACCGGCAGGCGCGGGAGTGGCTGGATCGGCTGGGCGTGGGCCGGCTCGCCCCCCGGCGCCCCCGGCCCCGCTCCGGCGGGCCGGCCCCCCGCGGCGCCCAGGCCCGGGCGTTGGCGGCGCAGCCGCGGCTGCTGCTGCTCGACGAGCCGCTGGCGGCGCTCGACCAGACGACGCGGGCCCGGGTCCGGCAGACCCTGCGCCAGCACCTGGCCGCCTTCGACGGCGTCTGTCTGCTCGTCACCCACGACCCGGTGGAGGCGGTGTCGCTCGCCGATCGGGTGCTGGTCCTGGAGGCCGGCCGGGTGGTGCAGTACGCGACGCCGGCCGAGGTGACCCGGCACCCGCGCTCACCGTGGGTGGCCCGGATGCTCGGCCACAACGCCTGGCAGGGCACCGTCACCTCAGCCGGCGGCCTCGCCCTGTCGGGCCCCGGGCAACTGGTGGTCGCCGACCCGCTGCCCGCCCCGGCCGGCGCCGCGCCCACCTCCGACGCCCCCGACACCGCGCCGGGCAGCGGCGTACGCGATGAGCCCCACCCGCCGAAGTCGCACGCCCCAGACGCACACGATGGCCCCCACCCGGCGGATCCGCCCGACCCGCCGGACGACGGGCAGCAGCAACACCAGCCACCCCAGCACCGGGCGCCCGACCCGGCAACGGCCCCCGCGGCCCTCGCCGTGTTCGGCCCCGAGGCGGTGTCGCTGCACCGGGAGCGGCCGAGCGGCAGCCCGCGCAACGTCTGGCCGGGCGTCGTGCGTGAGCTCACCGCCGTCGGCAGCCGGCTGCGGGTGGCGGTCGGTTCGACGGAGGTGCCCGATCTGGTGGCCGAGATCACCCCGGCCGCCGCCGTCGAACTCGACCTCGCGGAGGGCACCCCCGTCTGGGCGAGCGTCAAGGCCACCGAGATCACCCTCGTACCGCTGTGATCCGCGACGCGGATGCGTACCGGGCCGGGCGGTTCCGGCAGCGCGACTCCCCCGGGGCGGGCCGCACCCGTCCGTCCCACCGGGCCGCGGTCCCCGTCTCGCATCCCGAAAATTCGCCGCCCCGGCGCCCGCCCCTGGCATGATCAAGATCATGAAGATACTTCTGATCGGGGCGACCGGCACCATCGGCAGTGCCGTCGTCGACGCCCTGGAAGAGGGTTCCCACCAGGTGGTCAAGGCGTCCCGGCGCGGGCCGGTGACGGTCGACGTGGCCGTGCCGACATCGCTCGACGCGCTCTTCGCCGAGGTCACAGAGGTGGACGCGGTGGTGTGCTGTGCCGCAAGCGGTCCGCTGGTCGAGCTGGCGACCGCCACCGACGCGGAGGTCCTCGCCAACGTGCAGGGCAAGTTGCTGGGTCAGGTCGCGGTGGTCCAGCGCGCGCTGCGGCACCTGCGTGACGGCGGCTCCATCACCCTGACCGGCGGCACCTTCACCGCGCCGCTGGCCGGCGCCTCGCTGGGCGCGCTGATCAACAGCGGCCTGGAAGGCTTCGTCCGCAACGCGGCCAGCGAGTTGCCGCGCGGCCTGCGCCTCAACGTCATCAGCCCCGGTTGGATCAGCGAGACCCTGGAGTCGATGGGCGCCGACGGGTCGGCCGGCACCCCCGTGGCCGAGGTGGCCAGGGCGTACGTGGCGGCCGTGGAAGGTGATGCGCAGGGGCAGACCGTCCGACCC
>NZ_JBEHZD010000209.1:0-12183 GCF_040240285.1 Streptomyces sp. HSW2009
TTACCCCCCCCCCCCCCCCCCCCCCCCCCCCGCCCCCCGCGGGGGGGCCGGGCTTTTTTTAAAACCCCCCCCCCCCCCCCCCCCCCCGGCGCGGGCCGGCCCGCCCACGAGCACCGGGGCACCCGAGCCCCTTCGCCGTACTCACCCTTCACCACACGAGGTAGTAGGACGATGACTGACAGAGACCGACTCAGACCCGGCCTCGGCCGGGGACTGCGCGGCACGTTGACCCTGGCCGTCACCGCAGTGATGGTCGGCAGCCTGCTCCAGGCCACCTCCACACCCGATGCCGCCGCGGACTCCGCTCCGGGCCGGCCCGACCTGCCAGCGGCGGAGCGGCCGGTCGCCGGCTCCACCGCCACCGGCAAGGCCCGCACCCCAAGCGAGGGGCCCGCCGTGCCCGCCGACCCGCCGCGGGCGGACTGGCCCGCGGCGGCGACGGCCACCGTCCGCCTGCCGGCCCCGGCCAGCCAGCGCACGGCCACGACGAACGACCTGGTCAAGGCCGCTGGAACGCCCGTGTCCGTGGCGCCGGCCGCCACCGCGCAAGCACGCACCACCACCGGGGCCGCGCGATCGGCCACCGTCCGCGTCCTCGACCGCGACCAGGCACGGCGCGCCGGCGTCCCCGGCGTGCTGCTCAGCGTCACCCCGAACGCGCTCCCGCAGCGCGCCGAGCGTTGGTCCGTCGCCGTCGACTACGCGGCGTTCGCCGAGGCGTTCGGCGGCGGCTACCGGTCCAGGCTGCGCCTGGTGGAGGTGCCCGACTGTGTGCTGCGCACCCCGCAGGACGCGCGCTGCCAGACCACGCGGCCCCTGGCGTTCGACAACGACACCGAGCGGCAACGGCTCAGCTCCGACGCCGTCGAACTGCGCCGGGACCGGCCCACCGTGCTGGCCGTCCTGGCCGGCGACGAGGGCAAGACGGGCGACTACACGGCCTCCCCGCTCTCCCCGTCCTCCTCCTGGGAGACCCACCTCAACACCGGCGACTTCTCCTGGTCGTACCAGATGCCGGTGCCCAGCGTGCCCGGTGAGTTGAAGCCCAAGCTCAGCCTCGGCTACTCGTCGGGTGCCGTGGACGGCCGCACCAGCTCCACCAACAACCAGGGCTCCTGGGCCGGCGACGGCTTCGACCTCTGGCCCGGCTACATCGAGCGCCGCTACAAGCCCTGCTACGACGACGGGGTCAAGAACGCCGACGGCAGTGAGCCCGGCGACCTGTGCTGGAGCTACGACAACGCGTTCGTCTCCCTCGACGGGAAGAGCGGCGAGCTCGTCCCTGCGGGCACCAACGAGTGGAAGCTCCAGAAGGACGACGGCACCCGGATCACCAAGCTGACCAGCAGCGACCGGGCCAACGGCGACAACGACGACGAGTACTGGCGACTGGTCGCCCCCGACGGCACCCAGTACTTCTTCGGCTACCACCGGCTGCCCGGCTGGGCCGCGGGCAAGGAGACCACCGACTCCACCTGGTCGGTGCCGGTCTTCGGCAACAACGCGAACGAGCCGTGCCACAAGGACGGCTTCGCCGCCTCCTGGTGCCAGCAGGCGTGGCGCTGGAACCTGGACTACGTCGTGGACCCGCACGGCAACGCGATGTCCCTGTACTACGGCCGGGAGACCAACTCCTACGGGCGCAACCTCAAGGCCGACGACGACACGCCCTACACCCGCGGCGGACACCTCAAGCGCATCGAGTACGGGTTGAAGTCCGGCGACCTGTACAAGGACAAGGCGCTGGCCCGGGTGGACTTCGCCGACGCCGAACGGTGCCTGCCGCAGACCGGGGTGACCTGCGACGCCAGCACCATCGACGACAAGGCGTTCTACTGGTACGACACGCCCTGGGACCTCAACTGCAAGGCGGCCACCAAGTGTGACAAGGGCCGGCTGTCACCCACCTTCTGGACCCGCAAGCGCCTGACCGAGGTCACCGCGAAGGTGCTCCAGGGCGACGCGTACAAGCCGGTGGACTCCTGGAAGCTGGGCTACCGCTGGGGCATGGCCGACGTCGACCGGCAACTGCTGCTCGACAGCGTGCAGCACACCGGACACAGCGCCGCCGCCCCCATCACCCTCCCGAAGACGACGCTCGCGTACACCCAGTTGGCGAACCGGCTCGACAAGACCGGTGACGGCTTCGCTCCCTACATCAAGGACCGGCTGTCCACGGTCGCCGACGAGTACGGGGCGCAGACCGATGTCAACTACTCCGCCGCCGTCTGCGACGGGGACAAGCTGCCCACCCCGCACACCAACACCACGCGCTGCTTCCCGCAGTACCTCGGCGGCTCGAACTCCGACGACCCGGACCGGCACTGGTTCAACAAGTACGTCGTCGACTCCGTCACCGCCACCGACCGCACCGGCGGCGCGCCCGACCAGGTCACCCGCTACACCTACCTGGGCGGCGGGGCCTGGCACTACGACGATGACGACGGTCTGACCAAGGAGAAGTTCAAGACCTGGTCGCAGTGGCGGGGCTACGGCCAGGTGCGGGTGCAGACCGGCGGCCAGGGCACCGGCGGGATGAAGACGCAGCGCGACGCGTACTTCCTGCGCGGCATGGACGGCGACCGCAAGGAACCGTCGGGCGGCACCAAGGAGGTGACGGTCGCGCTCGACGCCGGTGAGGGCGACCCCCTCACCGACCACGCGTCGGCCGCGGGTTTCGGCTACAAGAACGTCACGTACTCGGGCCCCGACGGCAAGGTCCTGGAGAAGGGCGTCGAGCGGCCCTGGCACCACCAGACCGCCACGCGCACCCGCCCCTGGGGCACCGTCACGGCCGACTTCACCGGCACCGCCAGCAGCGCGGCGTGGACCTCGCTGGACGCGGGGGCCGGCGCCAAGTGGCGCAAGAGCGCCACCTCGTACCAGCACGACACCGTCGCCGGCCGGGTCACCCAGGTCGACGACGAGGGCGACACCGGCACCGCGTCGGACGACCAGTGCACCCGCACCACCTACGTGGACAACGCGAACGCCAACCTCCGCACCCTGCCGTCCCGGGTCGAAGCGGTCGCGGTCGCCTGCGACCGGACCCCCGACCGCAGCAAGGACGTCATCTCCGACGTCCGCACCGCCTACGACGGCGGCGGCTACGGGGCCAGCCCCACCAAGGGCGACGCGACCGCCACGGCCAAGCTCAAGGAGTACGCGGGCACCAAGGCGACCTACCTGGAAGCCGGGCAGACCTTCGACGGCTACGGCCGGCCGCTGACGGCGACCGACCTGACCGCCACCGTGACGGCCGACGGCAGCGGCACCCCGACGCGGAGCCCGCGTACCGACGGCCGCACGACCACCACCGCGTACACGCCGGCCACCGGGTTCCCCACCCAGAGCAAGGTCACGCTGCCGCCGGCGAAGCCGGGCGACACGAGCACCGCCCAGACCACCACCACCGAACTGGACCCGCTGCGCGGCCAGCCGACCGTGCGCACCGACCCCAACGGCAAGGCCAGCAAGTTCACCTACGACGCGCTCGGCCGGTCCAGCAAGGTGTGGCTGGCCGATCGCACGCTCGCCTCCGACCTGCTCCCGACGTACGAGTTCAGCTACACCACCACCGACGGGCAGCCGGTCGCGGTGGGCACCAAGTCCTTGGAGAACGAGGGCCGGCAGCGCACCTCCTACCTGCTGTTCGACGGGTTCCTGCGGGAGCGCCAGACGCAGGAGCCGGGGCCCGACGGCGGCCGGGTCCTGACCGACGTCTTCTACGACGACCGCGGTCTGAAGGCCAAGACCTTCGCCGCGTACTACACCCAGGGCAAGCCGGCGACCGGCCTGTTCAAGCCCGCTGACGCGCTGGGCGTGGAGACCCAGACCTGGTACGGGCACGACGGGCTCGGCCGGGAGGTCGAGGCGCGCGAGGTCGCGGGCAACGGCGACGGCGGCAAGGTCCTCGCCACCACCCGCACGGTCTACGGCGGCGACCGCACCACCGTGCTCCCGCCCGTCGGCGACACGGCGACCACCACCCTCACCGACGCCCGCGACCGCACCACGGAGCTGCGCCAGCACCACAGCAGGGCCGCGGACGCCCCGTACGACACCACCCGCTACACGCACACGCCCGCCGGCGAACTGGCCACGGTCGTCGACCCGGCGGGCAACACCTGGCGCTACGCGTACGACCAACTCGGCCGTCAGATACGCACCGAGGACCCCGACAAGGGGGCGCTCACCAGCGTCTACGACGACCGCGACCAACTCGTCAGCACCACCGACGCCCGGGGCAAGACCCTGACCCGGGTCTACGACGGGATCGGCCGGCAGACCGAACTGCGCGAGGGCGGCGCGACCGGAGCCCTGCGCGCGAAGTGGGTCTTCGACACCATCGCCGGCGCCAAGGGCCACCCGACCGAGGCCACCCGGTACGTGGACGGCAACGCCTACACCACCCGCGTCGGGGCCTACGACCGGCTCTACCGGGCCCTGAAGACCGACACCGTCATCCCGGCCGCGGAGGGCGCACTGGCCGGCACCTACCAGACGAAGACCACGTACGAGGCGTCCGGGCTGGTGGCCGGCGTCGGCTACTCACCCGCGGGCTCGCTGCCGGGCGGCGGTGTCACCTACGGGTACGAGGACGCCACCTTGCGCCAGCTCTACGTCGCAGGCCAGGGCATCCGCGCCGACGCGAAGTACTCACTGACCGGCAAGCCGCTCCAGTACCAGTTCGGCCTCGACGACGGTGCCAAGAAGACGTGGGCCACCAACGCGTACGAGTGGGGGACGCAGCGGCTGGCCAGCACGCGGGTGGACCGCGAGGACGTCAACGGAGTCGACCGCAACAGCGCGTACTCCTATGACGAGGCGGGCAACGTACGGGCCCTGTCCGACGTCTCCCGCAGCGGCACCGACACCCAGTGCTTCACCTACGACCACCTACGCCGCCTGACCCAGGCGTGGACCCAGGCGACGGCCGCGTGCGCCGCCCAGCCGACGGGCGAGACGGTCGCGGGCCCGGCGCCCTACTGGCGCTCCTACACCTACGACAAGATCGGCAACCGACTCAGCGAGACCGAACACGACCTCACGGGTACCAGTGCCCGCAACACCACCCACACCTACAGCTATCCCGAGCCGGGCAAGCCGCGCCCCCACGGGCTGACCGCGGTCGACACCAGCGGCCCGGCGGGCACCGCGAAGAACACCTACCGGTACGACGCCGCCGGCTACACCGAGGCCCGCACCCTGGGCGGCGACACGCAGGACCTGACCTGGGACGCCGAGGGCCGACTCGGCAAGCTCACCGCACCGGTGGGTGACGATGCCACCAGCAGCACCTCCTACGTCTACGACGCGGACGGTGGGCGGCTGATCGGCCGCACCGACACCGAGACCACGCTCTACCTCGGCCACACCGAGGTCACGTTGGCCAAGGGCGCCACCAAGCCGACGGCCGTCCGCTACGCCGACCTCGGCGGCGGCCACCAGGCGGTCATCGCCGACGACCGCAGCGTCTCGTACACCCTCGCCGACCACCACGGCACGGGCGAGTTGGCCATCAAGGCGGCCGACCTCGCGATGACCCAGCGGCGCAGCCTCCCGTTCGGCGCCCCGCGCGGCCCGCAGCCCACCGGTTGGCCCGGCACCAAGGGCTTCGTCGGTGGCACGCAGGACGCCTCCACCGGCCTCACGCACCTGGGCGCCCGCGAGTACGACCCGACCACCGGCCGCTTCCTGTCCGTCGACCCGGTGATGGACCTGACCGACCCGCAACAGTTCCACGGCTACGCGTACGCCAACAACAGCCCGCTCACCTACTCCGACCCCACGGGCCTGCGCCCGGACGGCCCGGTGGGCGGTGCGGACCACAACGACCAGGCGTACTACCGGGAGAACGGGCAGTTGGGGAGTGGGTGGTACCTGGACTACTACGGGGGGTGGAGCTACCGACAGATCAAGCCCAGCCCGCGTCCCCAGGGCGCGAAGAGGGACGTAACCTATATCAGCTACCAATGGTCGAAGCAGGCGCAAGCCAGAGGTGTCTCGGCGAACTTCGGCAGCAGGGAAATCAAAGAGAAGGCTAAATCGCCGAACCTCTGGCGGCCGATCGTCAATATTGTGGTGGATACCTTCGTTCCGGATCCGACGCCGGTGAAGGAATGCATAACCGAGGGCGATGGGTCTTCTTGCCTCCAGGTTCCTCTGGAAGCGCCGACGCCGGCAAAGGCCTTCAAATTCTTCAAGGGGCTCTACAAGGCAACGCGGCGCCAGTGCCACAGCTTCCTACCGGACACGAAGGTGCTACTCGCCGACGGCCGGACCAAGGAGATTGCGGACGTCACCACCGGGGACCGGGTAACCGTCACCGATCCGGAGACGGGCGAGACCTCGACCCGGGACGTCGTCGGAACCATCGTCACCGAGGACGACAAGGAATTCGTCGACCTCGCGATCACCACGGACGGGCGTTCCTCGTCTCTTGTCTCCACCACCACCCACCCGTTCTGGGTACTGGACGCGGCCCCATCGGGCCAATGGGTGGACGCCGGCGATCTCAAACCGGGAATGCGACTGCGCACCCCTGACGGCGACCGGGCCGAGGTAAGCGCCGTCCGCACCTTCCAGCGGCAACAGCGTACGCATGACCTCACGGTGGCGGGGGTTCATACGTACTATGTGGTGGCGGGGGTTGCGCCGGTACTGGTTCATAATTCCGGGAACTGCGATCTGCCCCTGAAATCGTTGCACCCTGACAGTTCGCTAGACAGGAGCTCGCTGGACTTTTGGGGTAAGCAAGACACGGAAGATATCATTTTTTCCTTGAGGCCGGGGGCAAGGGAGGCGTTGAGAGTGAAGCCGGACGGGACAATCGCAAATGGGAACACTCGGGTCAAGGTTCTGCGGGATCGTGGGTACGATGTCGATTCCTTGCCTCGTGAACCCTATGGCAGCAACCGGCCTATGACGGACGAGGATTTCTGGGACATAGATCAATGAATCTTCGAGATCGAGTGGTCGCGGTCCTGGAGTCGGAGTCCAAGGAAGTTTTCTTGCTGGCCTTGGGGCATCGGCTGGGCACATCGGCGCGCTTCGTATTCTCGGAAGGAAGTTCGGATGCGCTGCAACAAGCCCGAGCTTGCAATGAGATGATGATCGCCATATGGCTGCAAGTCTGGGCGATGAAGGATGCCGAGGGGGGCGGTTACCCGGACTCAGAGTTTATTTCGATCCTGCTGGAGAAGGCTGACGCAGGAAACGCGCGACCGCATCTGCGGGATGCGATTGAGAGCGCCCTGCTTTCGGTCTCAGGCAACGGGGCGTCAGGCCGGTAAGACGTAATTCCGTAAAGCGTCCCCCATAAGTGGCTTGAGGGATCAGGAGTCCCGGCGGAAGGGAAATCCGGCGGGACTCCTGTGGGCCTGACAGCTACCTCAGCAGACGACGACTCGCGAAGGTGGGACGTCCGGGGTGGTTGTTGCCCATCGGACTCGGGCAGGGTGTGGAAGGCAGAAGCCCCCTCACAACCCCAAGAACGCCGCCCCCAGAACCCCCACCCCCGCCAACCCCAGCACCCACGCCGCGCGGTGCAGGCGGAGGGCGCCGGCCAGGAGGATGGAGGCGAGGAGGAGGGCGCCGCCGAGGGGGGCCCAGGAGTAGAGGAGGCCGGGGAGGTCGGTGCGGACCGCTTCCGTGGTGCCTGGTTTGAGGACCACGGGGATGCGCTGGCCCTTGCCGTCGGTGACGGTGGCGTCGATGCGTACCGAGCGGCGGTCATCGCCCTTGGCCGGGTCCGCGGTGAAGGAGCCCGTGCACCAACTGCTGTGGCAGGAGCCGACCGTGAACGTGCCGCGCTCCTTCCCCTTGGTGAGCAGCGCGTGTTGGGCCGTGCCCCACGACGTCCACACCCCGGCCACCAGCACCAGCAGGACGAGCAGCGCCATCGCCACCTGTCGGCCGAGCAGCAGCAGGCCGTACGCGGCCTCGCCCGTCCTGCGCAGCCGACCGCGGCGCACGCCTCGGGAAGGCCGGGAGCGGGAAGCTCCAGAACGGGAAGCCCCAGAGCGGGAAGCGCCGGCATGGGAGGACCCGCCGCGTGCGGGGCCGCCTCGCGCCGTCCCGGCCCGCGGCCCGGCCTCGCGCGACGCCCCCGTACCGGCGGATTCCGTACGCGACGTCCCCGTACCGGCGGATTCCGTACGCGACGTCCCCGTACGAGAAACCCCCGTACGGGCACGTCCGGAGCGCGGTGGCGCGGGGTGGTGGGATGCGGGCGCGCTCGGGGAGCCGCCGGGGCGTGCCGTGCTGGGGTGCGCGCCCCGTTGCGCGGGGACGCGGCCCGCTGGCGTGCGGGGAGCAGCGGGGGAGGAGTCCCGCGCCGTGCTCTCGGAGCTGGTTCCGGTCGGCGCCATGGCGGCGATCCTTGGGCCTGGGGGCCGACCGCGTCAAGGCGCAGGTCATGCTTCGGCAGGACCGGTGGCTGCATGTCCGCAATGTCCGGCGCTACCCCGGTGACCTGGTCCGAACCTTCCCCGTGCCTGCTCCGCACCGGCTCCGTGCCCGCCCCGAGTCTCCGCAGAGCCGTCCCCCGGGCCGTCGATCGTCCTGTCTGGAGGGCCCTACGGCCCGTCCGAAAAGCCCTTCGGCGCCGCACCCGGCCCGCTTCGGGGCACCCCGGACCGCCGTCCCGGCGCCACCCCGTACCGCCCGGCGGCGTACGTCCGCACCGACCGCGGCCGGCCACTCCCGTACGTCAGGAGTTGTACGTGCCCTGCGCGCGCTCCAGGCCCTCCAGGATCAGGGCTTCCACCGCGTCGGCCGCACGGTCCACGAAGTAGTCGAGTTCCTTGCGTTCGGCGGCGGAGAAGTCCTTGAGGACGAAGGCGGCGACGTCCATCCGGCCCGGCGGGCGGCCGATGCCGAAGCGGACCCGGTAGTAGTCGGGGCCGAGTGACTTGGTGAGGGACTTGAGGCCGTTGTGGCCGTTGTCGCCGCCGCCGGACTTCAGGCGCAGCGTCCCGTAGTCGATGTCCAACTCGTCGTGGACGGTGACGATCCGGGCGGCGGGCACCTTGTAGAAGTCGCTGAGCGCGGTCGTCGGGCCGCCCGAGAGGTTCATGTACGTCATCGGCTTGGCCAGTACCACGCGGCGGTTCGCCGGGCCTGGCGGGCCGATGCGGCCCTCCACGACCTGGGCCCTGGCCTTGTGCGCCTTGAACCGGCCGCCCATGCGCTCGGCGAGCAGGTCGGCCACCATGAAGCCCACGTTGTGCCGGTTGGCCGCGTACTCGGGGCCCGGGTTGCCGAGGCCCACCACGAGCCAGGGGCCGTCTGCGTCGCTCATCTGCATGCTCTCCGGTGGGTGGGGGTGGCTTGGTTACGGGCGCCGCGCGGGAGGGCGGACGCGTTAGACCGTAGCGGGCGGCCCGCTCTGCGGGGCTGTGGGCCTGCGGTTCTGCGGGCGTGCAGGGCCGAGGGGCCGTAGGTGTGCGCCGGTGCGGTTCGGCGGTGCGGTTCGGCGGGGCCGCTCTGCGGGGCCGGGGCGCCCCGTGTCGTGCCCCGGACGCCGCGCGCCGCCGGCCCGCCCCGGATGGGGGGCGGAACGGCGGCGGCGGGGTGCTGCGGGGCGACGTCCGCGAGGGGCGTCGGGGTGGCTCCTGGGCTCAGCCCTCGGCGCCCTCGGCCGCCTCGGTCTCGGCCGGGGCCTCGGCCTGCGCGGTGACGACCTGGAGCACGACGGCGTTCTCGTCGACGGCCAGCGTGGTGCCGGCGGGCAGGACGACGTCCTTGGCGAGCACGGAGTGACCGGCGTCCAGGCCCGCGACGGAGACGGTGACCGACTCGGGGATGTGGGTGGCCTCGGTCTCGACGGGCAGCGAGTTGAGGAGGTGCTCCAGGAGGTTGCCGCCCGGGGCGAGGTCGCCCTCGGTGTGGATCGGGACCTCGACGGTGACCTTCTCGCCGCGCTTGACGGTCAGCAGGTCGACGTGGACCAGGAAGCCGCGGATGGCCTCGCGCTGGATCGCCTTGGGGATGACGAGCTCGTTCTTGCCGTCCAGGTCGAGCGAGAGCAGGACGTTCGGGGTCTTGAGCGCCATCATCAGCTCGTGGCCGGGCAGCGAGACGTGGACCGGCTCGGCGCCGTGGCCGTAGATGACGGCGGGAACCTGCTGCTCACGGCGGAGGCGACGGGCCGCGCCCTTGCCGAACTCGGAACGGAGCTTTACGGGAACGGTGACCTCGGCCATGGTGGCACTCCTCGTAGTCAGGGGATCTGGAAGCCGTCACTCGGCCTACGACAGACCTGCTACCGACAGACCTGCTACGAAGAGCGCGTCGATTACGGATGGGCCTTGTACGGGACAGGGCCTCCCTCGCCGAGCAACTCAACCACTCTACCCGGCCACCCGCCCCGCACCAATTCCGCTGCGCGGGGCCCGGGGGGGCGCGGGTCGGGTCGGGGCCGGGGCCCCGTACGCGCGGGTGCGCGGTGTGAGGCGGGTGCGCGGTGTGAGACCGACGTGGGGAGCCGCGCCACTCGCCCCTGCGCCCCATGCCTCGTCATCCCGTACGCGCGGGCGCGCGAAGTGCCCCGTATTGCATATCGTGCTGATGTGTGGTGCACCGCGCGGCTATCCGGTACGGGACGCGGGACCGTCCGGTGCGGGGTCTGCGGCCATCAGGCACGCGGGACGCGGTGGTGCCGCACGCGGCAGTGCCCCTACGCGGCAACGCCGCCCCCAGCAACGCCCCGCCCCCTACGCGCCGGGGCAGCCACCCCCACGTACGAGGCGAGGCCGGCGCGCTCACCCCGCCGTCGTCGCCAGGACGTCGTGGATGACCGGGCCCGCCGAGTCCGAGCCGTGTTGGGCGCCCTCCACCACGCAGGCGATGGCCAGGGTGTCGTCGTACGCGACCAGCCAGCCGTTGTTCGGGCCTTCCTCGGTGACCTCGGCCGTGCCGGTCTTCGCTCCGATCTCGCCCGGCAGGTCGGCGAGTACCTTGGCCGTTCCGTCGGTCACGGTGTCCCGCATCAGCCCGCGCAGCGTCCGCACCACGTCCGGCGGCAGCTCCTTGGTGGTCGGGCCGCTGCCCTTGCGCGGCTTGCCGCCCGCGCGCACCAGGAGGGGCTGGTGGAAGGTGCCGGAGGCGGCTGTGGCCGTGGCCGAGGCCATGACCAGCGGGTTCGCCCGGAGTTTGCCCTGTCCGAAGAGTGCGGCCGACTTCTCCGTCTGGTCGCCAGGCACCGGCACCTCGCCGTCGAAGGACGCCACCCCCGTCGACCACTCCTGGCCGATGCCGAAGTAGGTGGACGAGAAGTCGGTGAGTTCCCGATCCTTCAACTTGTCGCGCAGGCTGACGAACGCGGTGTTGCAGGAGTGGATGAAGTCCTCGCGGAAGGTGGCCCCGGGGATCTCGGAGGTCTCCACGTTGTGGAACTGCTTGCCCACGGTGAGGTATTTCGGACAGTCCACCACGTCGTCCGGCCGCACCGCGCCCTTGGCCAGCAGCGCCGCCGAGGTGATCACCTTCATGGTCGAGCCGGGGGCGTACGTGCCGAGGAACGCGCGGTTGAAGCCGCCGGCGGGGGTGTTGGCGAGGGCCACCACCTCGCCGTCGGCGATGCGCAGCGCGACCAGGCCCGCATTGCGCCCCTTGGCGTGCCGCTGCAACGCCTGCTCCGCGGCCCGCTGCACCCGCGGGTCGATCGTCGTACGCACCGGCCCCTCGGCCGCGCCCGGCCCGCCGAACCGCGCCTCCGTGCCCCGCACCTCCTCCGTCTTGCGGTCGATGAGCTGCACCGCGCCGCGCGGTTTGCCCCCGCCGACGCCCAGGGCCTGGGCGATCGAGGGGTGCGCGGCGGTGGCGAGCCTGCGCCCGTCGCGGTCGAGCACCTGCGGCGCGCCGTCCTCGCGCACCAGCCGGAACTTGGCCCGGTCGGTCAGCTTGGGGTGGATCACGCCGAGTTCCCACTTCACCCGCCAGGTGCCGGGCCCGTCCGCGGCCCCGCTCGCCCCGCCGTCCTGGCGTACCAGCGGCAGCGCCGACCGGTACTGCCAGGCGCCCAGGTCGCGGACCGGCAGTTTGGCGGCGAACGGGACGCTCGCGCCGTCGTCGTCGCGGGCCGTGGCCCGGGGTCGTTTACACATCTGACGCGGGCGGCCAAACTCCGTGGGTAGCTGTCGGGGGGGGGCGGATCATTTAAAAAAAGGGGGGGGGGGG
>NZ_JBEHZD010000021.1:0-32155 GCF_040240285.1 Streptomyces sp. HSW2009
CCCCCCGGCCCCGACGTGGCCCCCACGGACCTCACCCCCGCTGGCCCCCCCCCCCCCCCCCCCCCCCCCCCCCCCCCCCCGCCCCGCGGGGGCCGGGGGGGGCGGGCCCCCCGCCCCGGGGGGCGGGGGGGCCCCCCCCCCGGCCCCCCCCCCCGGCGCCCGCCCGGGCGGCGCCCCGGCCGCCGGCCAGCCCGCCCCACGGCGCAGCGATCCCGGCGTCCCCGCAGGTCGGCGGCGGTTCTCCGGGCCACGGCCGGACACTCTTGACCCACGATTTCGGTCCAGATTTGGACCAGCGGGCCGGCCAATCCGCCTTATAGCGTCGAAGCCATGAACGCAGGCACAGGGCAGGCGGCGGCCGAGGGAGAGCGCGCGATGCGGGCAGTCAGGACAGGAGAACGGGCGGCGGGAGCGGCGGGCCTGGTGGTGACCGACGCGCCCTACCCGCACGCCAGCGAGAACGACGTGATCGTACGGGTGCACGCGGCCGGCTTCACCCCCGGCGAGCTGGGCTGGCCCGGCACCTGGACCGACCGCGCGGGCCGCGACCGCGCACCCAGCATCCCCGGGCACGAGGTCTCCGGCGTGGTGGCCGAACTCGGCTATGGCACCACCGGGCTCACCGTGGGCCAGCGGGTCTTCGGGCTCACCGACTGGACCCGGGACGGCACGCTCGCCGAGTACGTCGCGGTGGAGGCGCGCAACCTGGCCCCGCTGCCGGCGACGGTCAGCCACCTGAGCGCCGCCGCGCTGCCGATCTCCGGGCTCACCGCCTGGCAGGGCCTCTTCGACCACGGGCGGCTCGCGGTGGGACAGCGCGTGCTGATCCACGGCGCGGGCGGCGGGGTCGGCTCGCTCGCCATCCAACTCGCCCACCAGGCCGGTGCGTACGTCATCGCCACCGGCCGGGCCCGGGACCGGGCGATCGCCACCGAACTCGGCGCGCACGCCTTCCTCGACCTCGACGCGGACCGGCTGGCCGACGCGGGCCAGGTGGACCTGGTGCTCGACGTCATCGGCGGCGAGGTGCTTGCGGCCTCCGCGGCCCAGGTCAGGCCCGGCGGCACGCTGGTCACGATCGCCGCGCCGCCCACCGTCAGCCCCGCGGGCGGCCGTGCGCTCTTCTTCATCGTCGAGCCCGACCGGCACCGGCTGGCCGACCTGGCCCACCGGGTCCACGAGGGCCGGCTCCGCCCGCTGGTGAGCACCGTCCACCCGCTGGCCGACGCCCCCCACGCCTTCACGGCCCCGCGCACGGCCCCCGGCAAGCCGATCATCCAGGTCATCGAGACGGAGCCGGAGACGGAGCCGGAGTTGGAGTCGGAAGCGGCGGCCGGGGCCGCAGGGGCGTAGCCGGGGCCCGGGGCGGCGGGCTCAGGACGCCACGGCCTCCGCGCCCGGCTCGCGGGCGGCGCGTTCGGCGCGCATCTTCAGGGCGTGCGGGTTGGTCCGGGAGTCGTACGCCATCAGCTTGGGCAGCGTCGCCGCCAGCAGCCCGACGCCCACGACGCAGGCGACGCCGCCCGACCAGACCGAGGCCCGGACGCTGGTCATCGCGGCCATGGTGCCGGCCCGCACCTGGCCGAGCTGCGGGCCGGTCATGTACGACAGCAACTCGATGCCCGCGAGCCGGCCGCGCAGCCCGTCCGGGATGGTCTGGTTCCACAGCGTGGACCGGAACAGGCCGCTGATCATGTCCGCGGCACCGGCCACCGCCAGACACAGCAGCACCAGCCAGATGTTCGGCAGCGCCCCGGCCGCGGCCATCGCGAGCCCCCACAGTGCGGCCCCGAACACCACCATGCGGCCGTGCCGGTGCACCCGCGAGGTCCAGCCGCTGGTCAGGCTGACCAGGACGGAGCCGACCGAGCCCGCCGCGTACATCAGGCCGAGCGCCCACGGCGCGTCCAGATCGTCGGCGAGGAACGGGAAGATCGCGTTGGGGAAGGCAAAGAACATGGCCACCATGTCGACCGCGTAGGTGCCGAGGAGTTCCTTGCGCCGCCAGGCGTAGCGGGCGCCGGCCGCGATGCCGGCCAGGGAGGGGCGCTCCGCGTCGTGCGCGGGCGGCGCGGAGGCGAGCCGCAGCGCCAGCGAGGCGGAGACGGCGAACGTCAGCAGGTCGAGCCCGTAGGCGACGGGCAGTCCGGCGAACGCCACGATCAGCCCCGCCAGCGAGGGCCCGACGATCGCCGAGAGCTGCCAGCGGATCGAGTTGAGCGCGGCGGCTGCGGTGAGCTGGTCGTGCGGCACGATGCGGGCCGTCAGCGCGTCGATCGCCGGCTGCTGGAGCCCGGCCAGCGCACTGGTCAGCCCCGCCACCACATAGAGCGGCCACAGCATCGGGTCCGGCAATACGCTGTTGACCAGCAGCAACGCCGTCAGGGTGGCGAGCCCGAGCTCGGTGAGCAGGATCAGCTTGCGCCGGTCCATGGCATCGGCGAGCGCGCCGCCGTAGAGGCCGAAGACGATCAGCGGTACGAGCTGGACCGCGCCGATGGCACCGACCGCGAAGGCCGAACCGGTCAACTCCTTGATCTGCAACGGCAGCGCCACCATGGTCAGGAAGCTGCCGAACGCGGTCACGGCGCCGGACATCCACAGCAGCCGGAAGTCACGGGAGGAGCGCCACGGCGACAGGTCGGGCAACAACCTCCGCACCCGGCCCCCGGCCGTGGCCTCGGCCGCTGCGGCGGCCCCGCCGACCGGACCGCTGACCGGCTCGCTGACCGTGCCGTCGGCCGCCTTGCCCGGCCCGGGCGGAACGTCGGTGGCGTCCCCGATGTGACCCCCGGTGGCGGGCGCGATCGGCGAGGTGTCGGAAGCTGCCGCATCGGGCTGTTCGGGGGGCGTCACGAGAGGTCATCGTCCGCCGCCTGGCGAACACGGGCAACCGAATATCGTGCGACTTTCACCACGGTCCGCTGCGCCGCGACGGCCCGGGCATCGCCACGGACCGGGTGCCGGCCCCGCCCGCCACCCAGGCGTACCGTCACCCCTTCCCGCGCCACGCCCCGTACCCCGCGTACAGGAGTTGTCCCGCGCCGAGGAACGTCAGCACCACGCCCACCTTCCGCAGCGTGATGACGGGGGTGTCGACGCCCCCGGTGAACAGCCACAGGGCCGCGCCGACCACGAGCATGCCGGCCCCCTCCAGCAGGTGTCGGGTGCCGGGCCGCAGCCGTCCGCCCGCCCCGCCCCGTACTGCGCCCTCCGATACGTCACGCATGCGTACGTCCCTTCTCTCCTCATCCGAGGAGATTTCTCCGAGCTTCTTCCGAGCTGTCTGGTGGAGCCATCCGCTGGCGGATCGGAGCTGACGGGGGCTTGCGCCGCCTCCGTGTGCGCCAAGTGGTTGTCACCCGTACGTGCCGTCTGGAAGCCCGTCGGCACCGACCGGCGCGCGACCCCGGCCGGCGCGCCCGGCCGGGCGGACCACGCGTGCTCCACCCCGTTCACGCTAGGACTCGCCCCGGGCACACGCCTCGGCCGTCCAGAGGAGAACGGGGGCGGGGGGACTGCATCGTTCGGCGGAACGCGGCCGGCCGCGGCGCGAAGTGTTCATGTGCCGTGTCTTGACGCTCTATATGACGATCCTTATGGTCACCGCACACAAGGGACGTCCCACGTCCTGTCGTTGGCGCTCGATGGCCATGAGGCATCGGGAGGGTTACATGGCACGCGGCATGACGGTCCATCAGGCGTATGGCGAGTCCGTCCCCTTCCGCTCCGGCGTCGGCGGATACGCGAGCTACCGCATCCCCGCGGCGGTGGTCACGGACGCGGGCACCGTGCTCGCCTTCGCCGAGGGCCGGGTGGCGTCGGCGTCCGACGCGGGCGACATCGACCTGGTGCTCCGCCGCTCCACCGACGGCGGGCGGAGCTGGGGCCCGCTCCAGGTCGTCAGCCGCAACGCCGAAGGCACCGCGGGCAACCCGGCCCCGGTGGTCGGCGCGGCCGGCCGGATCGTGCTGCTCCAGGTGCACAGCGCGGCCGACGCCACCGAGGAGCGCATCCGCCGCGGCCAGGTCACACCCGCCGACGGCCGACGGGTGTGGGTGCAGCACAGCGACGACGACGGAAAGACCTGGTCGGCCCCGCGCGAGATCACCCGGGAGGCCAAGCGGCCGGAGTGGCTGTGGTACGCCACCGGGCCCGGGCACGGCGTCCGGCTGCGGCACGGCGCGCACGCCGGGCGGCTGGTCGTGCCGGCCAACCACTCGCTGCCGCTGCCGGCCCGGGAGCACGGCTCCGCGGACGGCACCGAGAACGACGCCCGCGCGGGTGGCACCGGCGAGGGCCCGTACGACGGCGGGCACGCCCTGCTCAGCGACGACGGCGGGCAGAGCTGGCGGATCGGCTACGTCGACGACAACCCGGACGGCTATGTCAACGTCAACGAGACGACCGTGGCCGAACTCCCGGACGGCCGGCTCTACTTCAACGCCCGCAGCGACGGCAGGGCGCCCGGCACCCGGGCCGACGCCCATTCGGCCGACGGCGGCGCCTCGCTCGTCCGCCCCTTCCGCCCGCAGGCCGGCCTCACCGGGCCCGTCGTCCAGGCCAGCACCCTGCACCTGCCGCCGGCCGGCCCGTACCCGGCGGGGCTGCTGCTGTTCGCCGGGCCCGCACACCCGGGCGCGCGGGCCCTGATGACCGTGCGCGCCAGCCGCGACGGGGGCCGCACCTGGCGCCCCGCCCACACCGTGGACGGCCTGCCCGCCGCCTACAGCGACCTGGTGCACCTGGACGCCGAGACCGTCGGCCTGTTCTACGAAACCGGAGACTTCAGCGCCTACTCGACCCTCACGTTCCGCCGCATCCCCGTGGAGGACCTGGCATGAGCCCGTACGGACCGGATCGACGCACCGTGGGGGGCGGCGCGGCGGCAGCCGCGGCCGGGCTCGCCCTGGCCGGCTGTGGCACCAACGGCCCGGGCAAGGTCAAGGTGCGCAAGCCGGGACAGAAGATCACCCTCAACTTCTGGTCCTGGGTGCCCGGCATCGAGAACCCCGTCGGACTCTGGAACGACCAGCACCCCGAGGTGCAGATCGAGCTCCAGAAGGTGTCGGCCGTCGGCGGCGCCCAGTACGCCAAGATGCACGCCGCGGCCAAGGCCGGCGAGGCGCCCGACCTCGCGCAGATCGAATACTCGGTCGTGCCGAGCTTCCTGCTGGACAACGCCCTGGCCGACCTGTCGAAGTACGGCGCCGAGCGCTACCGGTCGCGCTTCGTCGGCTGGCAGTGGCAGCAGTCGGTGTACGCCGGGTCGGTGTACGCGATCCCGCAGGACTCCGGCCCCATGGGGCTCTTCTACCGGCAGGACCTGCTCGACCGCTGGCACATCGCCACCCCGCGGACCTGGGCCGACTACGCGGACGCGGCGCGCGAGATCCGTCGGCACGGCGCCTGGATCGAGACCTTCTCGGCCACCAACGGCAACCGCATCGCGGGCCTGGCCTGGCAGGCCGGCGCCCGCTGGTTCGGCACCAGGGGCGACACCTGGACCGTCGCCATCGACGATCCCCCCTCGCTGCGGGTCGCCGACTTCTGGAGCCGGCTGGTCGACGACGACCTGATCAAGACCATCCCGGACCGGCAGAGCGCCTGGTACAAGGACATCCAGACCGGTGACATCGTTTCCTGGATCGGCGCGAGCTGGGGCGACGCCCTGCTCACCGGCAACGCCCCGGGAACCGCGGGCAAGTGGCGGGTCGCCTCGCTGCCGCAGTGGAAGCGCGGCGCGGACGCGCAGGCCAACTGGGGCGGCTCGACCACGGCGGTGTTCCGCGACTGCACCTATCCGCGCGACGCGCTGGCCTTCGCGGTCTGGCTCAACTCCGCACCGGAGTCCGTCAAGTTGCTGATCAAGGGCGGTTACGGGTTCCCCAGCGCGGCCTCCGGCTACAGCACGGCCGATCTCCAGGGCCGCAAGGCGTTCTTCGGCGGCCAGCCCTACAGCGAGGTGTTCACCGCGGCCGGCCGGGCGGTCGACACCAGTTGGAAATGGGGCCCGACCGTGGACACCCTCTACCAGCGGCTCGGCGACGGCTTCATGGGGGCCGTCGCGGACGGCTCCTCCTTCCGCTCGGTCCTGAAGGAGGTGCAGCGCCAGACCATCAGCGACCTCAAGGTCAAGGGGCTCAAGGTGGTCGCGGGCCCGGGCTCGGCCACCGGGTGACCCGCCGGTGCACGGCGCACCCGCCGGCGAGCCCCGCCACGCCGGCCACCCCAGCCACCTCGGCCGCTCCCTCAGCCGTCCCGGTCACCTCGGCCGTCCCAGCTACCTCGGCTACCTCGGCCGCTCCCTCGGCCACCCCAGTCGCCTCGGCCGTCCCGGCCACCTCAGCCGTCCCCGCCCCCCCCCCCCCCCCACCCCCCCCCGCCCCGCCCCCCCCAGCGGCGCGCCCCCCCGCGGCGCCCCCCCCCACCCCCCCGCGGCCGTGGCGGCGGCGAAGGCCGCCTTCCCCGGCTGGGCCGCCACCCCGCGCGCCGAACGCGCCCGCATCCTGCACGCCGTCGCCGACGGCGTCGAGCGGCGCATCGAAGAGCTGGCGATCGTGGAGACCACCGACAACGGCGCCCTGCTGCGCTCGCACCGGCGCGGGGTGATGCCCCGCGTCGCCCACAACTTCCGCTTCTTCGCCGACTGGCTGCTCACCCTGGAACACGAGGACTTCACCACCCGCGACCACACCAACCACGTCACCTGGGACCCGGCAGGACCCTGCGTCCTGATCACCCCCTGGAACGCCCCCCTGATGCTCGCGACCTGGAAGGTCGCCCCGGCCCTGGCCGCCGGCAACACCGTCGTCCTCAAGCCCGCCGAGTGGTCCCCGCTCACCGCCTCGCTGCTCGCCGACATCGCCGCCGACGCGGGACTGCCGGCCGGCGTCCTCAACGTCGTCCAGGGTTACGGCGCCGAGGTCGGCGACACCCTCACCGCCCACCCCGACGTACGCCGCATCAGCTTCACCGGCTCCGTGCCCACCGCCCGGCACATCGCCGCCTCGGCAGCCGCCCAGCTCACCCCGCTCAGCCTCGAACTGGGCGGCAAATCCCCGCTGTTGGTCTTCGCGGACGCCGATCTCGACCTCGCCGTCGACCTCGCCGTCGAGCAGTACGACAACGCGGGGCAGGTCTGCCTTGCGGCCACTCGGCTGCTCGTCGAAGAGAGCGTGGCCGAGGAGTTCACCCGCCGCTTCGTGGCGAAGGCCGCCGACATCAAGCAGGGTGACCCGCGGGACGAGGCCACCGACATCGGCCCCAACATCCACCCCCGCCAACTGGCGAAGATCGACGGCTTCGTGCAGCGGGCGCTGGCAGCCGGCGCCCGCGCCGTCATCGGCGGCGCCCCGGGCGATGGCCAGTACTACCCGCCCACCCTGCTCACCGACGTACGGCAGGACTCCGAGGTCGTACAGGAAGAGGTCTTCGGCCCGGTCCTCACCCTCCAGATCTTCAGCACCGAGGAAGAGGCCCTGCACCTGGCCAACGACACCCGCTTCGGGCTGGCCGCCACCCTCGCCACCGGCGACCCCGAGCGCGCCGAACGGGTCACCGCCCGCCTGGTCGCCGGCACCGTCTGGGTCAACTGCTTCTTCGTCCGCGACCTCAAGGCACCCTTCGGCGGCTCCCGCCAGTCCGGGGTCGGCCGCGAGGGCGGCAACTGGAGCTTCGACTTCTACTGCGACGTCAAGAACACCGTCACCGCCCCGAAGGGGTGGCAGCACCATGGGTGAGGTCGTCGGGGCGGGCCTGCTGGCCCACGTGCCCACCATCGTGCTGCCCAGGGCCACCCGGCTCGAACTCAACGAGGGCAAGGAAGTCACCCTCGTCACCGGCCTGGAACAACTCCGCAAGGACGTCTTCGAACGCGACGACTACGACACCGTCGTGGTGATGGACTCGCACTGGGCCACCACCGTCGAGTTCGTCATCACCGCCCAACCCCGCAGGGCCGGCCTGTTCACCTCCGAAGAACTGCCGCGCGGCATGTGCCGGATGCCCTATGACTTCCCCGGCGACCCCGAACTCGCCGAAAACATCGCCTCGTTCGCCGGTACCCACGGCACCTGGATCACCCCGATCTCCGACCCGTACCTGCCGATCTACTACGCCACGCTCAACCTGTGGAAGTTCCTCGGCCAGGGGCTGCCGAACAAGCGTTGGGTGACCATCGGCGTCTGTCAGACCGGCGACATGGAAGACCACCTGCGGCTCGGCCGCGCCGTGGCCGACGGCATCGCCACCACGCCGGGCCGGCGCGTCCTGCTCATCGCCTCCGGCGCCCTCTCGCACACCTTCTGGCCGCTGCGCGAACTGCGCGACCACGAGGCCAGCGACCCCGTGCACATCTTCTCGCCCGAGGCGCGGGCGGCCGACCACGAGCGCATCGACTGGCTCAAGCAGGGCCGCCACGACAGGGTCATCGACACCATGGACGAGTTCTGGAAGGTCAAGCCCGAGGCGAAGTTCTTCCACTACCTGATGATGGCCGGCGCCCTCGGCGAGCAGGCGTGCAGCGCGCCGGGGCGCCAGTACGGCGAGTACGAGAACTCCGTCGGCACCGGCCAGGTGCACCTGTGGTTCGACCGCCCGGCCGCCGGCTGGACCGGCCCCCGCCAACCCGCCCCGACCGCCCCAGCCAGCGCCTAGAAAGGCCCCACGCCATGCCCGAGTACCGCCGCATCCTCCTCGCCGGGGCCGTCGTGGAGACCGTCCGCGACGGTGACGAACTCGTCGCCGGGGACGGCCGGCGCGTCGCCGTCGAGGACGCCCACCACCTGCCGCCGGTCGTCCCCTCCAAGGTGATCGCCGTCCACCTCAACCACCGCAGCCGGGTGACGGAGTTCCAGATCGACCTGTCCGACACACCCACCTACTTCCACAAGCCCACCTCGGCCCTCAACAGCCACCGCGGCGAGATCGTCCGCCCCGAGGGGTGCAAGTGGCTCAACTACGAGGGTGAGGTGGCCATCGTCATCGGCAAGACCGCCCGCAACGTCGCTCCGGAGCAGGCTGGCGAGTACATCGCCGGCTACACCGTCGCCAACGACTACGGCCTGCACGACTTCCGGGACACCGACGCCGGGTCCATGCTCCGCGTCAAGGGTTCCGACACCCTGTGCCCGCTCGGCCCCGGTCTGGTCACCGACTGGGACTTCCACGGCAAGCGGCTGCGCACCCTGGTCAACGGCGAGGTCGTGCAGGACGGCACCACCGACGAGATGACCTGGGACATGCACTACCTGGTCGCCGACATCGCGCGCACCATCACCCTCTACCCCGGCGACGTGCTGCTCTCCGGCACGCCAGCGGGCTCCAGGCCGGTCAAGCCGGGCGATGTGGTCGAGGTGGACGTCGAAGGGCTCGGCCGCCTCACCAACCACATCGTCACCGGACCCACCGCCATCCGTACCGACGTCGGGGCCCAGCCGACCGAGTCCGAAGAGGTGCTCTCCACCGCGCTCGGCGGCGACTGGGAGTTCCGCGGCATCAGAGCACCGAAGCGCTGAGCGGCCCGACGTGGGTAGGGTCGGCGGCATGACCGAGCCCGGCGAGCACAGCACCCGCAAGCGCGTGACCAACTACGGCACGGGCCGGGTGGCCCTGCTGGACGCCGCCGTGCGGGTGGTGGCCCAGGGCGGCCTGCGCAAGCTGACCTACCGGGCGGTCGCCGAGGAGGCCGGGGTCACCCACGGCCTGGTCGTGCACCACTTCGGCTCCCGCGACGCGCTCATCGAAGAGGCGGTCAACCACGCGATCCGCTCCTCGCTGCGGGTCAACGCGCTCGACAGCGGCACCGGCACGGCCCGCGACTTCGCCCGCGACCTGGGCGCCATGGTCGACGCGGGGCCGGACGTCCAGGCGTTCCAGTACGAACTGCTGCTTGAGGCCAGACGCCGCCCCGAGCTGATGCCGCAACTGCGCGACCTGTACGAGGAGTACTTCGAAGCCGCCCGGCGCGAGCTCACCGAGGTGCTCGGCCGGCCGGTCGAGCGGGGCACCTCGCGCCTGGTCTTCGCCGCACTCGAAGGGTTGGTCCTGCACCAACTCGTCTTCGGCGAACGTGAGGTGACCGAAGAGGCATTGGCCGAGTTGCGGGTGCTGTTGGCCGGGCTCGGTGACGCGGACGGGCGCCCGACGCCGGCCGCCGCGGAGCGGACGGGCCGGCCCGGGGCGGCCCCGACCGACGACTGACCCACCCGGTAGTGGACTTGGCCCGGCGCCGGATCACAGCTCATCGATCCGGTGCCGGACCAAGGGTCAGGGGCCGTTGCCGGGGACGCTCGGCCCCTGACCCGCTCCACGCCGCACGGTGCTCCTTGGTTGTCCCGGCGGTCTCGGCTGCGCTGGCTGTCTCGGCTCCGGTCAGCCCGACCGACCTGACCGTCGGCCCCGGCCGAATCAGCCGACCCGACCGCCGCGGCTCCGGCCGTCCAACCCGGTCCAACCCAACCCAGTTCAACCCCAATTCAGTCCAACCCCAACCCATCCGGCTCCGGCAGATCTGACCCTGTCCCACCCTGCTTCGACCGCCGCAGGGGTCGCCGCCCCGCCCCAAGCCAGCCTGCCCGGCCGCAAGGCCCGTACGTACGCAGAAGGCTGCCGTGCGAGGAAGGCTCCCGTACGAGGAAGGCCGCCGCCCACCCAACCCCAGGCCGATCCCAGGCCAACCCCAGATCAGCCCACCCACCCCGGACAGCCCCAAGCACCGATGAAACGAGGACGCACGGTGGATGCCACGCATGAGGACTGGATACGTCGGGCGAGCGCGCTCACCCTCCCCGGTGCGCACGTCATCGACGGGCGCGAGCACTCCGGAGGCGGGGCCTTCACCGTGGTCTCGCCGCGGGACGGCAGGCCGCTGGCCGAGGTGGCCGACGGGGGAGCGGCCGAGGTCGACCTGGCCGTCGCCGCGGCCCGTCGGGCCTTCGACAGCGGGCCGTGGCCACGCCTGGCCCCCGCCGAACGCGGCAGAGTGCTGCTGCGCCTCGCCGACCTGATCGAGGCGGAGCGTGCCGACCTCGCCCTGACCGTCAGCCTGGAGATGGGCAAGCCCGTCACCGACGCCCACGACATCGAACTGCGCGCCCTGATCAACACCTTCCGGTGGTACGGGGAGCTGACCGACAAGCTCACCGACGAGTCGCCCCACACCGCGCCCGACACCCTCGCGCTGGTCACCCGGGAACCCGTGGGCGTGGTGGGCGCCGTGGTGCCCTGGAACTTTCCGCTGACGCTGGCGGGTTGGAAGGTCGCGCCCGCGCTCGCCGCCGGCTGCACGGTCGTGCTCAAGCCGTCCGAGTACGCGCCCCTGTCCGCACTGCGGCTCGCCGCGCTCGCCACCGAAGCGGGCCTGCCGCCCGGGGTCCTCAACGTGGTCAGCGGCAGCGGGCCGGTCACCGGCCGGGCCCTCGGCCTCCACCCGGACGTCGACGTGCTGGCCTTCACCGGCTCCACCGCGGTGGGCCGCCACTTCCTGCACTACGCCGCCGACTCCAACCTCAAGCGCGTCTGGCTCGAACTCGGCGGCAAGTCACCCAACATCATCCTGCCCGACGCCCCCGACCTGGAACAGGCAGCCGCCACCGCCGCCTGGGGCATCTTCTTCAACCAGGGTGAGATGTGCACCGCGCCCTCGCGGCTGCTCGTACACTCCTCCATCGCCGAACGCGTCACCGACGCCATCGTCGAACGGGCCCGGGCGCTGCGCCTCGGCGACCCGCTCGACCCCACGACCGAGATGGGCGCCCTGGTCGGACAGGACCACCTGGACCGGGTGCTCGGCCACGTCCACACGGCCGTCGACGCCGGGGCCAGGCTGCGTACCGGCGGCGCACGCACCCTGGTGGAGACCGGCGGCAGCTACCTTGAGCCCACCGTCTTCGACCAGGTGGCGCCCGATTCCGCGCTCGCCCGCGACGAGGTCTTCGGCCCGGTCCTGGCCGTGCTCACCTTCGACGACCTGGACGAGGCGGTGACGCTGGCCAACGCGACCGACTACGGCCTGGCCGCCGGCGTGTGGACCGCCGACCTGTCCACCGCCCACCGGGTCTCCCGCGCCCTGAAGGCCGGCACCGTCTGGGTCAACTGTTACGAGGAGGGTGACCTGACGGTGCCCTTCGGCGGCATGAAGCAGTCGGGCAACGGGCGGGACAAGTCGGCCCACGCGCTGGAGAAGTACACCGAAGTGAAGACCACCTGGATGCAACTGTGACCCTCAACCAACGCCCCCTCATCGCCGTCCCGGCCCGCTTCGCCGCCACCACGTCGGCCCTGCGGTACGCCGCCGAGGTCAACGCCAGGGCCCTGATCGAGGCCGTCTGGCGGGCCGGCGGCGAGCCCGTCACCCTGCATCCGTACGCGCCCGGCGGGGACTGCGACCCCACGCTGACGGCCGCCCGCATCGCCCGGTTCGACGGCGTACTGCTCCCCGGTGGCGGCGATCTGTCCCCACACCGTTACGGGGCCGGCGAGTCACACGAGGCGGTCTACGACGTCGACCACGAACAGGACGCCTTCGACCTCGAAGTGGCCCGACAGGCAACCGAGTTGGGGATTCCCTTGCTGGCGATCTGCCGCGGGCTCCAGGTGGTGAACACCGCCCGCGGCGGCACGCTGCACCAGGACATGGGCGGGCCCGGCCGCGAGCACCGGCACCTGCGCCACCCGGTGACGCTCGCCGCGGGCGCCGCCCTCGCTGCCACCGTGGAAGCCGCCACCGTCGACGCGTCCTGCTACCACCACCAGCACGTCGACCGGCTCGGCGCGGGTCTGCTCGCCACCGCGCACGCCGCCGACGGCACGATCGAGGCGGTGGAGTCGACCGGGCCCGACGGCTGGTTCCTGGCCGTCCAATGGCACCCCGAGGACACCGCCCACACCGACCCGGCCCAGCAGCGCCTGTTCGACGCACTGGTGCAGGCCGCCGCCGCGCACCGGTCGGGCGGCGAGGACGAGCCGCAGGGCGCGTACGCCCGAACGCTGACGCCGGGGGCCTGACGACGGCGTCTGCTGGTGCGGTGTTGGGTGTTGGGTGTTGGGTGTTGGGGTGATGGGTGGCTGGCAGTGGGTGGGGTGTCTGGCGCCGGAGGCTGACGCTGGGTGGGTGGCGCGGGTGTTGCGCGGTGGGTGTCTGACCGTGGTCGTGTGGTTGTGGTCGTGGGTGTGTGGCGGTGGGGTCAGCCCTTCGCGCGGCGGCCGCTGCGGCGCGGGGCCGGCTCCGCGCCGTTCAGCAGCGACCTGCGGCGTTCCTCGCCGTGCTGCTCCACCTGGAGGACGACGCGCCGCAGTCCGTCCGCGAGGCTGCGGCACTCCTCGTCGCTCAACTGCGAGGTCACGAACGCCTCTTCCGCGTTGAACTCGGGAAACACCCGGCCCATGAACTCCTCACCCTGCTCGGTGAGGCGCAACAGCACCAGCCGGCCGTCACTGGGGTGGTCGGCCCGGTGCAGCAACCCGCGCGACTCCAGGGTGCGGGCGACTCCGGTGAGCGTCCCCTTCGACACACCCGCCTCCTCCGCGACGTGCCGGGTCTCCGACTCGCCACCCACCCACACCACCCACAGCACGACGAACGCGGTCCAGGTCAGGTCGGCGTCGCGCAGTACGGAGTTCTCCAGGTGGTGGCGCACGGTGGCGGCGGCCCGGTGGATGTTGGCCACGGCCGCCATCTGCTCCCGCCGCAGCGGAATGCCGCCCAGCTTGGCCTCCGCGAGCCGCTCGGCCTCTGTGATGGATCGCTGCCCGGGCAAGAGTGCTCCCTGCGTCGCCTGCGCTGCCTGTGCCGCCGAACGGTCTGCTGGCCCGCCCGGTCGTTCGGGACCAAATTGTACGGGCGGACCCACCGCCACCCCTCTCACCCGCGACGTACTGCCGGGCCGGGCGGGACCGAGCCCCACCACTGGCCCGGCCACGGACGCGAGGGCGCGGGCACCGGCCTGGACGACAGGCAGACGACAGGCACAGGAACAGACACGGGCGCAGGGGAGCACCCTGCGCCCGTGGGTGGCTCAGCGTGCGGCGAGCAGTTCCAGGGTGTCGATCACCCGGTTGGAGAAGCCCCACTCGTTGTCGTACCAGGCGACCACCTTGATGTGCCGGCCGTCCACCCGGGTCAACTCGGCGTCGAAGATCGAGGAGGCCGGGTTGCCGGTGATGTCGGCCGAGACCAGCGGGTCGTCGGAGTACTCCAGGATGCCGGCGAGCGGCCCGTCGGCCGCCGCCCGGTACGCGGCCAGCACCTCTTCCCGGCTCACGTCGCGGCTGACCACGGTGTTCAGCTCGACGATCGAGCCGACCGGCACCGGAACCCGGATCGAGTCGCCGGACAGCTTGCCGTCGAGCTGCGGCAGCACCAGACCGATCGCCTTGGCGGCGCCCGTGGTGGTCGGCACGATGTTGACGGCGGCGGCGCGCGCCCGGCGGGCGTCGCGGTGCGGCCCGTCCTGGAGGTTCTGTTCCTGGGTGTAGGCGTGCACGGTCGTCATGAAGCCGTGCTCGATGCCGGCCAGGTCGTTCAGCACGGCGGCCAGCGGGGCCAGCGCATTGGTGGTGCACGAGGCGTTCGAGACGATGGTGTGCTGCGCCGGGTCGTAGACCTCGGTGTTCACGCCGTACGCCAAGGTGACGTCCGCACCGGCCGACGGCGCGCTGACCAGCACCTTCTTCGCCCCTGCGGTGAGGGGGGCGCGGGCGGCGTCAGCCGAGGTGAAGCGGCCGGTGGCCTCAAGGACGACATCGACGCGCAGGTCGGCCCAGGGCAGGTTGGCCGGCGCGCGCTCGGCGAGCACCTGGATGCGCCGGCCGTCGACGACCAGGGTGTCGCCGTCGACGGTCACCGGGCGGCCGAGCCGACCGGCGGTGGTGTCGTAGGCGAGCAGCCGGGCCAGGGTGGCGGGCTCCGTCAGGTCGTTGATGGCGACCACTTCGAGGTCGCTGCCGCGTTCCAGCAGCGCCCGCAGGGTGTTGCGTCCGATGCGGCCGAATCCGTTGATGGCGATGCGCGTCATGAGAGGTGTCCTTTCGCTCCACTCGCTCCGCCACCCAGCCTGGCGCGCCACGGACCCAGATGGCCGTGGCGGGAGCGCCATGGTTCGCAAGGATCACGCCAATGGGTGTCTGCCTGCGGCCCAGCGGACGGGTGCCGGCCTCCGGCGGGTGTCTGGCCGGTGCCAACGGGCGTCGTCGGGTCAACAACGGGGTGTGACGGGTGGCTGTCCGCGCTGGGTGGCGGCCCACGTTGCCGCTCACGCTGGGTGGTCGCCCACGCGGGGTGTCCGCCCGCCACCGACGGGGCCCGGCCCCGACCCGTACGATCACCCACGCCGGGCCCGAGCCCGCTACCCACCCTTGGTGAAGGTGCGCCGGTACTCGCTCGGTGTGGTGCCCAGGATGCGCTGGAAGTGCAGGCGCAGATTGGCCCCGGTGCCCAGGCCGACATCGTTGGCGATCTGCTCGATGCTCAGCCCCGAGCGCTCCAACAGCTCCCGGGCCCTGTCGATCCGGGCACGCATCACCCACTGCATGGGTGTGTACCCGGTGTCCTCGACGAAGCGCCGCGAGAAGGTGCGCGCCGAAACCGCCGCGTGCCGGGCCAGCGCCGCCAGTGTCAGCGGCTGGTCGAGCCGGCGCAGGGCCCACTCCCTGGTGCTGGCGAACCGCTCCCCGAGCGGCTCGGGCACGCTGCGCGGCACGTACTGCGCCTGACCGCCGCTGCGGTACGGGGCCGCCACCAGCCGGCGCGCCGCATGGTTGGACGCGGCCACCCCCAGGTCACCGCGGACCACGTGCAGGCACAGGTCGATCCCCGAGGCGGCCCCGGCCGAGGTCAGCACGTCACCCTCGTCGACGAACAGCACGTTCTCGTCCACCTCGATGCGCGGGTGCTTCGCGGCCAGCGCCCGGGTGTAGTGCCAGTGGGTGGTGGCCCGCTTGCCGTCCAGCAGGCCGGTGGCCGCCAGCGCGAAGGCCCCCGTGGAGATCGCAGCCAGCCGCGCACCCCGCGCGTGCGCCGCGATCAGCGCCTCCACCACCACCGGCGGCGGGTCCTCCCGGTCGGGAAACCGATACCCGGGGATGAAGACGATGTCTGCCCAGGTCAGCGCCTCAAGCCCATGGGCGAGCGCATACGAGAGGCCGTCCCCGCCATTGACCAGACCGGGCGCCGCACCACACAGCCGCACCTCGTACGGCATGCTCGCACGGGTGGTGAACACCTGGGCCGGAATCCCGACGTCGAGCGGCTTCGCCCCGTCGAGCACCAGGACGGCGACGGGACACAGTACGGAAGCGGACACACCTTCAGGGTAGGCAGTCGGGGGTGTGGGGTGCGGGCGTGGGGCGGCGCCGGGCCACCTCGTGGCTTGGCCGGCGCGGCACGGCGGGCCGGCGGCAGGAGCACGGGTGCCCCGCCGCCGCGGCCTCACTTCTCCTGCACCGGCCCCGGAAGGAACTGCACCGCCGAGGTCGCCAGGTCCTTGGCCACTTCGCAGGCTTGGCCAGTCGCTTCCGTGCCGTGGACGACGACCGCCACCCGCTCGGTGCCGTGCTCGCGCCCCGGCCCGAGGTAGATGCGGTTGACCACCTCCACCCGGCAACTGCCCGGGCCCCGGCTCTCTGGCTGCACCACGGCCGCGCGGCCCCCGAGCTTGGTGCGCGTGGTTTTCTTGTTCTGCGGCATCCCGCCCTGCTGGAACTGTAGGTCGATCTCCAGATTGGTGACCGTGGACTCCCACTGGCAGCTCCACTGCCCGTAGCCGGCCTTGGGGTCCTGGGCGTCAATGCCGGACACCTTGGCCAGCGCCGACATGTCCAGCATGGTGCAGGCGTCCTTGTGTGCCAGCGAGTTCTGTGGGAAGACGCCTCCGCGCCGCTTGACCTGACCGCCCTCGTTGAGCCGCGAGACGGTGTAGGCCGTGGCGATGTCGGCGGTGTCGCACAGATCCTGCCGGAGCTTCTTGGGCTTACGTGCCGCCGCGGTGACCCGCAGGCTGGTACCACTCACACCGGTCACCGTCATGGCCCGTACGCACTCGTCGCTCTCGGGCTCCGGCTCGGCGATCGTCACCCGGCCGTCCGTACGCTGCTTCGTCCCCTCCGGCAGGTCGTCGTCATCGAGCTCGACCCGTACGTCGACCACGTCCTCCTTGTCGACCTGGAGCAGCACGTCGCAGCGGTTGAAGTTGCCCTGGTACTGGTCGGGTTCGGCGCTGTCGTACGCGGGGAAGCCCTTGGCTTGCACCAGGGAGCAGGGGTCGGCTGTCTTCTGCTCGCCGAGGAAGGCCGGGGCGGAGCGGTTCGGTTTGCTCGCGGCGGGGCCGCTGCGGCCTGCTGGCTCCCCGTCGTCGGACAGGTTCAGCAGCACCAGCGGGGTGGCGACGGCCAGCGCGGCGACGGTGGCGACACCGGCCGTCAGCAGCCGGTTGCCGTTGACGAAGGTGGTCACCTGCTCCCGGATGGTCGGGGCGGCGCTGGGTGGCAGGGGCGTCGGATAGGAGACGGTGATCCGCTTGAGCGGCAGGGTGGCCAGGCTGCCCGCCTCGCCGGCGAGGTCGGCCAGCGCCCGGTGCACGAAGTCCGCCGTGGGCCTGGCCCGCGGATCGGTCTGCATCATGGCGGTGAGCAGCGGGCCGAGTGTCCCGCTGGTCGAAGCGACGGCGTCGAGCCGCACCGCCTGGGTCGCGGTGCGCAGCGGTGGCGTCCCGGTGGCCAGGCTGTACAGGGTGGCGCCGAGCGAGAACACGTCGGACGCCGCCTCGGGCGCGCCCCGGAACGCCTCGGGCGCCGCGTAGGAGGGCGTCAGGCTGATCGGCCCGTTGGGGGTGATCGTCGCGCTGGAGTCCATCCGGTGTGCGGCGCCGAAGTCGGCCAGCTTGGCCACGTGGTTCTTGGTGATCACGATGTTGCCGGGCTTGACGTCGCAGTGCACCAGGCCAGAGGCGTGCAGCGCGGCCAGTGCGTCGGCGATCTGGGCGCCGATGCCGGCGGTGTGCGGCTGCGTCAGCTTCACCGCGATGTCCAGGCTGCCGCCCGTCACGTGTTCCATCACCAGCCACAGGGTGGCCCGCTTGTTCTTGTTCGTACGGATGACGTCGTAGAGGGTCACCACGTGCGGGTGGCTGAACCTCGCCAACGCCCTTGCCTCGCGCAGCAGTTCATCGAAGGAGCCGCTGTCGTCACTCTCCGGCCTGGCGTGTTTGAGGACGACGTTGCGGCCCAGTTCGGTGTCGAAGGCGAACCAGACGGCACCCTGGCCTCCCTCGACGGGCCCGTCTGTGAGCTTGTACTTGCCAACCCTCTCCCCGCGGCGCACGGCGCACTCCCCTCAGACGAGCCCGAAGGCGCTGCCGATCGGTACCCGGGCCGCAGCCGCCGGATACCGGCCGCGCCGCCCGTCGCCGTCGGCCCACCGGCCGCGGCTCCCCGTCCCCACCTGCTGGTGCACTGGTCTCCATCCGTCCAGGGTGTGGCCCCCCCCGCGGGGGGGGCGGCCGCGGGGGGGGGGGGGGGGGGGGCGGGCGCCCGGCTCAGTCCGTGAGGTTCACCGCACGGGCGGAGGTCGCACCGATCTCCACCGCGATCTCGGTCATCACGGCCGCCGGAACCGAGTCGTCCACGGTCAGCGCGACGAGCGCTTCGCCGCCCGCCGTCGAACGCGACACCTGCATGCCGGCGATGTTGATGCCGGCCTCGCCCAGCACCCGGCCGACGGTGCCGACCACGCCGGGCCGGTCCCCGTACCGCAGGAACGCCATGTGGGCGGCGAGCGCCAGATCCACGTCGTGGTCGCCGACCGCGACGATCTTCTGCTGGTGCTTCGGGCCGGCCAGCGTGCCCGAGATGGAGACCTCCTGGCCGTCGGCGAGGGTGCCGCGCACCGTCACCACGTTCCGGTGCTCGGGCGACTCGGAACTCGTCGTCAGCCGCACCTCGACGCCGCGCTCCTGCGCGAACAGCGGCGCGTTCACGTACGACACGGTCTCGGCCACCACGTCCTCGAACACGCCCTTGAGCGCGGAGAGTTCGAGCACCTTCACGTCGTGCTGGGTGATCTCGCCGTAGACCTCCACATCGAGACGGACCGCGACCTCGCCGGCCAGCGCCGTGAAGATCCGGCCGAGCTTCTCGGCCAACGGCAGCCCGGGGCGCACGTCCTCGGCGATGACGCCGCCCTGCACGTTGACGGCGTCCGGCACCAGTTCGCCGGCGAGCGCGAGCCGCACCGACTTGGCGACCGCGATGCCCGCCTTCTCCTGCGCCTCGCCCGTCGAAGCCCCCAGGTGCGGGGTGGCGACGACCTGGTCGAACGCGAACAGCGGCGAGTCGGTGCACGGCTCCGTGGCGTACACGTCCAGGCCGGCGCCGGCGACCCGGCCCTCCTTGAGCGCCGCGGCGAGCGCCTCCTCGTCGACGATCCCGCCCCGGGCGGCGTTGACGATCCGCACCTCGGGCTTGACCTTGTGCAGCGCGTCGTCGCCGATCAGCCCCAGCGTCTCGGGCGTCTTGGGCAGGTGCACCGTGATGAAGTCGGAGACCGCGAGCAGCTCGTCCAGCGTCAGCAGCTTGACGCCCATCTGCGCCGCCCGGGCGGGCTGCACGTACGGGTCGTACGCGACGATCTTCATGCCGAAGGCGGACATCCGCTGGGCGACCAGCACCCCGATGCGGCCGAGACCGACCACGCCCAGCGTCTTCTCGCTCAGCTCGACGCCGGTGTACTTGCTCCGCTTCCACTCGCCGTTCTTCAGCGCCGTGTTGGCCTGCGGGATGTTGCGCGCGGTGGCGACGATGAGGCCGCAGGCGAGTTCGGCGGCGGTCACGATGTTGGAGGTCGGCGCGTTCACGACCATCACGCCCGCCTTGGTGGCGGCGGCGACGTCAACGTTGTCCAGGCCCACGCCGGCGCGGGCGACGACCTTCAGCTTGCGCGCCACGCCGATCGCCTCGGCGTCCACCTTGGTGGCGCTGCGCACGAGGATGGCGTCCACGTCGGCGATGGCGGGCAGCAGCTCGGCCCGGTCCGCACCGTTGCAGTGCCGGATCTCGAAGTCGGGGCCGAGGGCGTCGACGGTGGCCGGCGAGAGTTCTTCAGCGATGAGTACGACAGGTTTGCTGGACGTAGCAGTGCTCACGTGGTCCTCAGTCCTCACTAGTCCTTTGCGGACGGCCGTCCCGACGGCCGCAGGCGGTGAAGGGGTCAGCCGCGTGGAAGACGCACGACGCTGTGAGCCTGACGCGCTTGTGCAAGCAGTGTAGTGGCGTACGAGCCGGAGTCTTGCGCTGTCACGCAACATCACCCGGTTGTGGCCGGCACGCCCCGCAGCGGTCGCCGCGCAGCCGCCCCGGAAGGTGCGTTACAGCAGGTCAGAGCGGTATCGGCGGATGCTGCTCGGGGTCTTGTGGGCCGGGGCTCGACTCGGGTCCGCAGGGCTCCGGCGGCAGTCGCGGGCGTCCGTCGGCAGCCGTCACCGGCCGTTCGCGGTCCGCTTCCCGCGACGCGTGGGCGCAGCGCCACCGCGCCCCGTACGAGTCACAGCCGCGGGGTGGTGCCGTGCGGCTGTGACGCGAATGATGCACGGCACCGCGCCACGGGCGCGCGGCCGACCGAACGCGCCTGCGAGTGGCCGGATGCATCTACGGGTGGCCGGAGCCGGCCGGGCGGGGCGCCCGGGGCGGTCCGGCGCAGTGCTGCCCGGGGCGGTCCGGCGCCACCGGCCGATGCCGACCGCGCCCGCCCGCCCGCCCCGGGCTCACCCGTGCTTACTCGTTGTCGTCGACCCAGCTCATGAGCTTGCGCAGGTCGCGGCCCGTGGTCTCCAGGAGGTGGTCCTGGTCGGCCTTCTTGTACTCGTTGTACTTCGGCAGACCCGCGTGGTACTCGGCCATCCAGTTCTTGGCGAACGTGCCGTCCTGGATCTCCCCGAGCACCTTCTTCATCTCCGCCTTGGTGGCGTCGTTGACGATGCGCGGGCCCGTGACGTAGTCGCCCCACTCGGCGGTCTCGGAGACCGACCAGCGCATCTTCTCCAGGCCGCCCTCGTACATCAGGTCCACGATGAGCTTGAGCTCGTGCAGGCACTCGAAGTAGGCGATCTCCGGCTGGTAGCCGGCCTCCACCAGGGTCTCGAAGCCCGCCTTGACCAGCGCGGTGGTACCGCCGCACAGCACGGCCTGCTCGCCGAAGAGGTCGGTCTCGGTCTCCTCGGTGAAGGTCGTCTTGATGACGCCGGCCCGGGTGCCGCCGATGGCCTTCGCGTACGAGAGGGCCAGGGCGAAGCCGCCGCCCGTGGCGTCCTGCTCGACGGCCGCGATACACGGCACGCCGCGCCCCTCCTCGTACTGGCGGCGGACCAGGTGGCCCGGGCCCTTCGGGGCGACCATGGCGACGTCCACACCGGCCGGCGGCTTGATGAAGCCGTACCGGATGTTCAGGCCGTGCCCGAAGAAGAGCGCGTCGCCCTGGTTGAGGTTGTCCTTGACGGACTCCTCGTAGACCTTGGCCTGGATCGGGTCCGGGACCAGCATCATGATCACGTCGGCTTCGGCGGCGGCCTCGGCCGGGGTGGTCACGCGCAGCCCCTGCTCCTCGGCCTTGGCCTTGGACGCCGAACCCTCGTGCAGGCCGACGCGGACGTCCACGCCCGAGTCGCGCAGCGACAGCGCGTGGGCGTGGCCCTGGCTGCCGTAGCCGAGAACCGCGACCTTGCGGCCCTGGATGATGGACAGGTCGGCATCGTCGTCGTAGAACAGCTCGGCCACTTCGGGTATCTCCTAGCGTTTCGGGTGGTGCGGCCCACCGTATGACGGCTGGGCGGGGGAAGGTTTTCAGGTCTCGCCATCCGGTCCCGCGCCGCGGCCGGAACCCGCCGGGTGGGGCGGGTGCGGTCGGCCGGGCAGGGCGCCCGCGGGGCGCGTACGGGTGGCGTACGGCGCGGCGCGTGCGGCGCGGTGGCGCGTGATGGCTGCGCCGTGGTGCGGGGTGCAGCGCCGTGGTGCGCGGGTGGGCGGCGGCGCTGCGGTGCCCGGGGGTACGGGCGGACGTCAACTGTTCGGCTGTGCGGCCGTTCGGCTATGCGACTGTGCGGCTTACTCGGCCCTTGCTCAGCCGTGCGGCTATGCGGAGCGGTCGAGGGGGCGCAGGCTCCGGTCGGTGATGGAGCGCGCCCCCCGTCCGATGGCAATGGTGCCGGACTGCACCAACTCCTTGATGCCGAACGGCTCCAACATCTTCAACATGGCCTCCAACTTGTCGCTGCGCCCGGTGGCCTCGATGGTGACGGCCTCCGGGGAGACGTCCACCGTCTTCGCGCGGAAGAGCTGGACGATCTCCACCACCTGGGAGCGGGTCTCGTTGTCGGCCCTGACCTTCACCAGGACGAGTTCGCGGTGGATGGCCGAACTGTCCTCCAGCTCAACGATCTTCAGCACGTTGACGAGCTTGTTGAGCTGCTTGGTGACCTGTTCGAGCGGCAGTTCCTCGACGTTGACCACGATGGTGATGCGGGAGATGTCGGGGTGCTCGGTGACGCCCACCGCGAGGGAGTCGATGTTGAAGCCGCGGCGCGAGAACAGGGCGGCGATCCGAGCGAGGATGCCGGGGGTGTTTTCCACCAGAACGGAGAGCGTGTGCTTGGACATGGGGGCTCGGTTCTCTCTTCTCGGCTTGTGCTCGGGGCGTGGGGCGGGGCTCAGTCGTCTGCGCTGTCGCCGAAGTCGGGGCGGACCCCGCGGGCGGCCATGACCTCGTCGTTGGAGGTACCGGCGGCGACCATCGGCCAGACCATGGCGTCCTGGTGGACGATGAAGTCCACCACCACGGGCCGGTCGTTGATGGAATTGGCCTTCTCGATGACGGCATCGAGTTGCGCCGGGTCCTCGCACCGCAATCCGACGCAGCCCATCGCCTCGGCCAGTTTCACGAAGTCCGGGACCCGGGTGCCGGCCGGCCTTTCCACATCAGCCGACGCGCCATCGGCACTGGAATGCAGCGTGGTGTGCGAATACCGCTGGTTGTAGAAGAGGGTCTGCCATTGGCGGACCATGCCGAGGGCGCCGTTGTTGATGATGGCGACCTTGATGGGAATGTCGTTCAACGCGCAGGTGACCAGTTCCTGGTTGGTCATCTGGAAACAACCATCACCATCGATGGCCCACACCGTACGCTCCGGGCGCCCGGCCTTCGCACCCATCGCCGCCGGCACCGCATAACCCATCGTGCCGGCCCCACCGGAATTCAACCAGGTCGCCGGCTCCTCGAAGTTCAGGAAATGCGACGCCCACATCTGATGCTGCCCCACACCCGCCGCGAACACCGTACCCACAGGCGCCAACTGCCCCACCCGCTCAATCACCTGCTGCGGCGACAGACTCCCATCCGCCGGCAGGTCATAACCGAGCGGATACGTCGAACGCCACCGCTCCAGATCAGCCCACCACGCACTCAGGTCATTCACCTGACCCTCAGCGTGCTCGGCCTGCACCGCAGCCACCAAATCCGCGATGACCTCCCGCGCATCCCCCACGATCGGCACATCGGCCAACCGATTCTTTCCGATCTCCGCCGGATCGATATCCGCATGCACCACCTTCGCCAACGGCGCGAAGGAATCCAACCGACCCGTCACCCGATCATCGAACCGTGCCCCGAGCGCCACGATCAGATCGGCCTTCTGCAACGCCGTCACCGCCGCCACCGTGCCGTGCATCCCCGGCATCCCCAGATGCTGCCGATGCCCATCGGGAAACGCACCCAGCGCCATCAACGTCGTCGTCACCGGCGCCCCCGTCAACTCCGCCAGCACCCGCAACTCCGCACTGGCCCGCGCCTTGAGCACCCCACCCCCCACGTACAACACCGGACGCCGCGCCTGCGTGATCAGCCGCGCCGCCTCCCGGATCTGCTTGGCGTGCGGCTTGGTCACCGGGCGGTACCCGGGCAACTCGGTCTGCGGCGGCCAGGAGAAGCGGGTACGGGCCTGCAACGCGTCCTTGGCGATGTCCACCAGGACCGGCCCCGGCCGGCCGGTGGAGGCCACGTGGAATGCCTCAGCGATCGTCCGCGGAATGTCGTCCGCGTTCGTCACGAGCCAGTTGTGCTTGGTGATGGGCATGGTGATGCCACAGATGTCCGCCTCTTGAAAGGCGTCCGTACCGATGGCTTGGGATGCGACCTGTCCCGTGATGGCGACCAGCGGCACCGAGTCCATGTGCGCATCGGCGATGGGGGTGACCAAATTGGTGGCGCCGGGACCGGAAGTGGCAATGCAGACGCCGACCTTTCCGGTCGCCTGCGCATAACCCGTCGCGGCATGCCCCGCACCCTGCTCGTGACGCACCAGCACATGGCGCACCCGGGAGGAATCCATCATGGGGTCATAGGCGGGCAGGATCGCCCCACCCGGAATTCCGAAGACTACGTCGGCGCCGACCTCCTCAAGCGAACGAATGAGGGATTGCGCGCCCGTGACGTTCTCGGTGGTGACGGGTCGCTGCCCGCCATTTCGGGCCCGCGGCTGGGGATGGGGGGCCCCGGTGGCCTGCTCGGTCATCGGCATTCTCTTCTCGAAGATGAGGTTGTGCGGGGGTGGGGAGTGCGTCAATGCAACAAAAAACCCCTCGTGCCGTGAGGCAATCGAGGGGAGCGCGTCGGGAGGAGGTCCGCAGGGCCTTTCTCTGGGCCCTGCTCAGCCGACGCGCTGTCCAAGTACGAGAATTCGGGTGCGCATGGCTTGACCCTCCCCCCGTCGCCTAGCAAGTGTCAAGTGGGTGGGACGGGCGTCTCATTATTTGAACGCAATGGCGTATGTGCCAGTGGCTCGTGCCGCCGCGTCCCGTGCGATCCGCTGTGCCGTACGGGCACTGCCCCGCCGGCGAACGCGGGGGGTTCGGTGCGCTGCTCGGGGGCCCGTAGATCGGCCAGAACCTCGGTACGCGCCGTGAGACGGGGCTCCGGGCGCGGCAGCGGGTAGTCACCCACGGCCAGCGCGCGACGGAGCCGCTGCTCGTCCAGCGGGCCGCAGAAGACGGTGCCCTGGCCGTGGGTGCAGCCCATGGCGCGCAGGGCGGCCAACTGCTCGGGCAGATCCACGCCCTCCGCCATGGCCTGGGTGCCCAGATCGTGGGCGATGCGCAGCAGACCGGCGGTGATCTTGTAGAGCCTGGCCGACTCCAGTACCCCTTCGACCAGGGCGCGATCGAGTTTGACCAGGTCGATGGGGAGCTTGCGCAGGGCGTTGATCGCCGCGTATCCGCTGCCGAACCCGTCCAGGGCGATGCGCACACCCAGCCGGCGCAGCGCCATGAGGCGGTGTTCCAGGTCGCCCAGCGAGGCCCGCGGCTCACTTTCGGACAATTCAATGATCAAGCTGCCGGACGGCAGGCCGTGCTCGACGAGCAGTCCCTCGATGGTCTTGGGCGGGATCGCCTTGTCCGCCAGTTGGCTCGCCGGCAGCCGTACGGACACCGCGACGCCGTGTCCGGCGCGGCGGCGGCGTGCGGCCTGGCGGATGGCTTCCTCCAGCGTCCAGCGGCTGAGTTCGACGCTGGGCACCGTGTCCTCGCTGCCGCTCCGCCCGCCGCCCCGGCCGGTCCCGGTGACCCGGAGGAACTCCGCCGGGGTGAACAGGATGCCCTGCGCGGAGCGCCAGCGCGGCTGTGCGGACACCGAGCTGATCCGGCCGCTGTGCAGGTCCACGACGGGCTGGTGCAACAGCACGAACTCGCCATCCTTGAGCGCGGTGCGCAGCCTGGTCGCCAGCTCCGCGCGGCGGGTGACGTCGGCCTGCATCTGCGGGGCGTAGAGCTCGACCCGGTTCTTGCCTCCGGACTTCGCGCGGTACATCGCGAGGTCGGCGTTGCGCATCAGGTCGCCGGGGCTGATGCCGGGCTCGGCGAAGGCGACGCCGATGCTGGCGGCCACCCGTACCTCCGTGCCCTGGACCCGGTAGGGCCGGGAGAGGGCGATGCGCAGCCGCTCGGCGATGTCGTGCACCCGATACTCGTGGGCGGCGCGGTCGGGGCCGCCGTCCCCCATGATCAGGGCGGCGAACTCGTCTCCGCCGAGCCGGGCGGCGATGTCCCCGGAGCGCACCGACTCCTGGAGCCTGCGCGCGGCCTGCACCAGCAGTTCGTCGCCCGCCTGGTGGCCGACGGTGTCGTTGACCGCCTTGAAGCCGTCGAGGTCGATGTAGAGCACGGCGGTGCCGGGGTCGGTGCGCCGCCGGCCGCCGAGCGCCTGGCGCACCCGGTGGGTGAACAGGGCGCGGTTGGGCAGGTCGGTGAGCGGGTCGTGCTCGGCGTTGTGCTGGAGCTGAGCCTGGAGCCTGACGCGTTCGGTGACGTCGCGGCTGTTGAGGATCAGTCCGCCGTGGTGTCGGTTGACGGTGGATTCGACGTTCAGCCACTCGCCGCTGCCCGAGCGGAACCGGCACTCGATGCGGGTGGTGGGTTCCTGGCCCGGGTGGGCGGCGAGGAACCGGCGCACCTCGTGGACGACCGGGCCCAGGTCCTCGGGGTGGATGAGGGAGGCCAGTTCGGAGCCGGTCAGCTCCTCGGGGTCGCGGCCGTAGACGCCGACGGCCGCCGGGCTGACGTAGCGCAGTATGCCGGTGGGCGCGGCGATCATGATGACGTCGCTCGACCCCTGCACCAGGGAGCGGAAGTGGTTCTCCTTCTGGGCGAGCTCCTGGGTGAGCGCGATGTTGTCCATCAGCATGATGGCCTGCCGCACGACCAGCGCGAGGACGACGGTGCATCCGGTGAAGAGCACGACGCGGTCCACGGCGCGGCCGTTGAAGACGTTGTAGATGATGCCGAGGACGCACACGGTGGCGGCCAGGTAGGGCGTCAGGGCGGTCAGCGAGTTGGCGATGGGCCGGCCGGCCGGGTGTGGGCGGCGCGGGCGGTCCCACTCCTGGCCGGCGCGGCTGGAGACCCAGGGCGCGTAGGCCAGCAGCAGCGAGCCGGCGAACCAGCCGGCGTCCAGCGGTTGGCCGGAGTTGTACTGCTGGCGCAGCAGCGGCGAGGTGAACAGCGCGTCGCAGAGCACGGTCAGGGCCAGTGCGCCGATCGCGGTGTTGACCGCGGACCGGTTGGCCGACGAGCGCCGGAAGTGGACCGCGAGGACGACGCTGACCAGCGCGATGTCCAGCAGCGGATAGGCGAGCGAGAGTGCCGTACGGGCGACGCTCTCGCCATCGAAGCGGGCGGTGTGGGCGAGCGCCAGGCTCCAGGAGAGGGTCAGCAACGAGCCGGCGATCAGCCAGGAGTCCAGGCTCAGGCAGAGCCAACCGGCGCGGTTGACCGGGCGCTTGGCCAGCACCAGCAGCCCCACGATGGCGGGTGGCGCGAAGAGCAGGAAGCAGAAGTCGGCGAGCGACACGGAGGGCACCGGCTGCGCCAGCACCACCTCGTACCAGCCCCAGACGCCGTTGCCGAGGCCGGCCATCAGCGAGGAGGCGGCGAACATGAACCAGGCCGGGCGCGAGGGCCCCGAGCGCGTGCGCGCGTAGATGAAGCAGGAGATGGCGGCGGCGAGGGCCGCTGCGCAGAGCCCGAAGTCCCCCATGATGGTGGAGAGTTCGCGTGATCCCCAGCCGAGTACTGACCCCGCGGCATAGCCGCCGCACAACAGGGTCAGCAGGAGTTGGTGCATCATTCCGGCGCCACCGTCCGTCGCCCTGGGACGCGCGAGCACCCCTGCCCAGGCGCTCACGGTGCCACCGCCGTCAGCTCGCGATCGGCCGCGCTGCGGTTCGCGAGGCGGTGTAGTGGTCGACGCGTGAGCCGCGTCGGGTCGTTCATCCATTGGCCGTACATCGCCCGTCGCCCCCCTCGGTTCCGGTCCGTCACCCACGCCGTGTGGTGCGTGGCGTGGGTCCCCGTTCCGGACGATACACCAGGTTGGTCACTCAGGGACATAGCCCATCTACGCAGCGTAATCGACGGGGGCAATGTCGACACTTTGCGCAATCACTCGATTTCGCAGTGTGCCGGAAGTGTGTATTCCGGGTGGTGCTTCGATGTTTTTCAGCCAGCCGTCACGACCACGTTGCGCAGGGGATCGCCCGCCACGAAGCGGTGGAGTTGATCACGGAGCAGGCGTTCGGCGCGCGGCCTGAAGGCAGAGGACGGACCACCCACATGCGGGGTGATGAGGACTCCTGGAGCGTGCCACAACGGGTGCCCGGGCGGCAGTGGTTCCGGGTCGGTGACATCGAGAGCGGCGCTCAATCGGCCCGTCTCCACCTCCGCGAGCAACGCCTTGGTGTCGACAATCGCACCGCGGGCGACGTTCACCAGCAGTGCTCCGTCCTTCATCCGCGCCAGGAAATCGCCGCTGACCAGGGAGCGGGTGGCCGGGGTGAGCGGCAGCGCCAGGATCACCACGTCTGCCTGCGGCAGCAGTTGGGGCAGTGCGGTGAGTGGATGCACGGGGCCGCGCTCAGACTCGCGGGCGGAGCGCGCGACGCGCGCCACCCGCGCACATTCAAATGGCGTGAGCCGGGCTTCGATCGCGGCCCCGATGGCACCGTACCCGACAATCAGCACAGAACGGTCAGCGAGCGCTGGCTTGAATTCGGTGCTCCAGTGCCCGGCGTCCTGCTGACGGACGAAGCCCGGGACGTCACGCAGCGCAGCGAGGGTGAGGGTCAGCGCGAGCTCGGCCGTACTGGCGTCGTGGACGCCCCGTGCGTTGCACAACCGGGTGCCCGGCGGCAGCGTGGGCACCGCGGGCTCGATGTGGTCCACCCCGGCCGTGAGCGTCTGGACGACCCGTACGTGGCGCATCTGCGCGAGCGGGCGTACGACGGGCTCGGCGCCCTTCATGTAGGGGACTCCGTAGAACACGCAGCGCGCGGGGTCGGTCGGATAGTCCTGCCCGGTGTCCCAGAACGCGTACTCCAGGTCGGCCGGCAGGCCGTCGATCTCCTCGGGTGGCAGGGGCAGCCACACGACGGGGCGGGCGGGGGCACTGTCGTCAATCGGCATGACAGGAGGCTATGCGAAGGGCGCCAGCCGCAGACGTTACGTTGGGGACCGGGAATGGGAGGGGTACGGGCAGGTGGAGCGCAGAACAATCGGTGTGGGGGCCCGGTCGGTGGGTGCGATCGGGCTCGGCTGCATGCCCATGAACTGGGCGTACACCAGCTCCCAGCAGGGCGGCGAGGGCTCCTTGCGCACCGTGCACACGGCGCTCGACCAGGGCGTCAACCTGCTGGACACCGCCGACATGTACGGGCCGTTCACCAACGAGCTGCTCATCGGCCGGGTGCTCAGGGAGCGGCGGGCGGACGCCTTCGTCTCCACCAAGTGCGGGCTGCTCGTGGGGGAACAGCACATCGTGGCCAACGGCCGCCCCGGCTATGTGAAGCGGGCCTGCGACGCCTCGCTGCGCAGGCTCCAGACGGATCGGATCGACCTCTACCAGCTGCACCGCGCCGACCCCGAGGTGCCCATCGAGGAGACCTGGGGCGCGATGGCCGAGTTGGTCGCCGCGGGCAAGGTGCGGTCGCTGGGGCTGTGCGCGGTGGGGGCGCGCGGGGAGCTGCGGCGGGCGGCGGCGCGTACGAGCGTCACGACGCCGGCCCGGTTGCACGACGCGACCATCCGCCAGTTGGAACGAATCCAGCAGGTCTTCCCGGTGAGCTGCGTGGAGGCGGAGCTGTCGGTGTGGTCCCCGGAGGCGCTGGACTCCCTCGTGCCGTGGTGTGCATCGCGGGGCGTCGGCTTCCTCGCTGCCATGCCCCTGGGGAACGGTTTCCTCACCGGCACGCTGACGCCGGGTCAGGGCTTCGAGCCGGACGACGCGCGCGCCCGACACCCGCGGTTCACGGCCGAGATGATGGCCGCCAACCAGCCCATCGTCGCTGGTCTGCGCCGGGTCGCGGCGCGGCACGGGGCGACGCCGGCGCAGGTGGCGCTGGCCTGGTTGCTGACCCGGGGGCCGCACGTGGTGCCGATCCCCGGCGCCAAGAAGGAACGTTGGGTCACCGAGAACGTGGCGGCCGAGCGGCTGCGGCTGACCGGTGCGGACCTTGCGGAGATCGCTGCGCTGCCGCCGGCGCTCGGCTCGTGGGACTGATCGCCCCGTAGGGCCGGCCGGACGCGCTCCGTCACGATGCCTGCGCGGCGCGGCACGGCGTGCGGAACAAGGCGCACAATTCGCTTATCTATGGACAAAACTCCGCGCGAATTGGCGCGAAAAATATCGCAGTTATCACTGTGCGTAGAGAACTGTCGGCGCGATTCCGGTCGTACGTCACGGTGCGTGCGCGGTTCTGGTCGCCGAAAGCGGCTCGGCGGGGCCCGGCGCGGCGGCCGTGGCACCCACACGGGGCGGACGGAGCGGGGCGATCAGGGGCGCGGGCTTACGGCGGCCCCGTGGGCGTACGGGGCGGGGACGGGGCGACGGAGGGCGGCACGGCCAGGTGGACGGAGCCGGGGCGACGGGTGCGGGGCGGCAGGCGTAGGACGGGGCGACGGAGTGCGGGGCAGGGTGGACGGAGCCGGGACGGGGCGCGGCGGGGCGGGGCCGACCACGGACGGGGCGGGGCCAGCCGGGCCAACGGAGCCGACCGCGGACGGGGCGGGGTCGGGCAGGGAGCGCGGCCAAGGTGACGACGGGGTTGGGCAGGGTCAGTGGCGGCCTGGAGTGGGGCGGTCGGTGTGCTGGTGGTGGCTTCGGGAGCACGGTGTATAAGGAACGAGGGCTGCGCCCGGCATGCCGTCCCACACGTCTCGCCCCGGTCATTCGTGGCCAGTTGTTCGTGCTCAGTGGAAGGAATCGCCATCGTGCGACGTACCGGTGTCACCGCCGCATTCGCCGCGGCCTCGCTGCTGTTCGTATCCGGCTGTTCGGACAACGGTGGCCGCTCGCCCTTCGCGCCGACGCCGACCGCGCCGACCGCGTCCTCGTCGTCCTCCTCCACCGGCGGCACCGGGCCGTCCGGGAAGCCCTCCCCCGTGCTGCCGCCCAAGCGGGGCACCGCGAAGGTGGTGGCGACGGTGGCGCAGAAGCTGGAGACGCCGTGGGGGCTGGCCGAGTTGCCGGGCGGCGATCTGTTGGTCGCCTCGCGCGATGGCGGCAAGGTCTTCCGGATCGGGGCCGAGGACGGCAAGCGGACCGAACTGGGCTCGGTGCCCGGCGCTTCGCCCGGCGGGGAGGGCGGCCTGCTCGGGCTCGCCCTGTCGCCGACCTTCGGCGCGGACCGCATGCTCTACGCGTACTTCACGACCGAGTCGGACAACCGCGTCGCCCGCATGATCTACGACGAGAAGCGGCCCGCCGGGCAGCAGTTGGGCGCCCCCGACACCGTCTTCAAGGGGATCCCCAAGGCCAGCATCCACAACGGCGGCCGGATCGCGTTCGGGCCGGACAAGATGTTGTACGTGGGGACGGGCGAGGGCGGGGACCGCGGGCTGGCGCAGGACGAGGAATCGTTCGGCGGCAAGATCCTGCGGATGACGCCCGACGGGGAACCGGCCGAGGACAACCCGTCGCCGGACTCGGTCATCTACTCCTCCGGTCACCGCAATGTGCAGGGCCTGGCCTGGGACAAGGCGAAGCGGCTGTGGGCCACCGAGTTCGGCCAGGACACCTGGGACGAGCTCAACCAGATCAAGCCCGGCGGCAATTACGGCTGGCCCGAGGTCGAGGGCCGGGGGAAGGGCGACGAGTCCGCGGCGCAGGGCTTCACCGATCCGGTGGGGCAGTGGAAGACCGACGAGGCGTCGCCCAGCGGCATCGCGATCGTCAAGGGCTCGGTGTGGATGGCCGGCCTCGGCGGCAAGCGGCTGTGGCGCATCCCGCTGAGCGGCACCCGGCCGCTGGCCGCTCCGCAGGAGTTCTTCGTCGGCACGTACGGCCGGCTCCGCACCGTGGAGGCGTCCGACGACGGCACGCTGCTGGTGACCACGAGCAACACGGACGGGCGGGGCGATGCCAAGGGGCAGGACGACCGCATCCTGCGACTGAAGGTGAGCTGACGCGCCGGCAGCCCCGCCCCGGTGGTCCGCCCCGCCGGGCCCCCGTCCGTGGCGCGCCGCCAGATCCGCCGACCCGTACGCCACGAACCCGTACGCCACGAACCCGTACGCCACGAACCCGTACGCCACGAACCCGTACGCCACGAACCCGTACGCCACGAAC
>NZ_JBEHZD010000210.1:0-12173 GCF_040240285.1 Streptomyces sp. HSW2009
TCACGCTGCGGTGGACGTGGTCGCCGCGCGAGGTCGGCGCGCCGCGTGAGCTCGTACTGCGGCGTCGCCTGGTCGCGCCGCTGCCCGGCTGCCCGGAGCCGGACGCCGCCGCGCTCCGTGGCGGCACCCACCACGATCTGTACGCCGTCTACGGCGGGTTGCGCTCGGGGCGCGTCGCCGTCCTGGGCGAGCCAGGCGGCGGCAAGTCGTCGGTGGCGGTGCTCACCGTGCTGCGGGCCCTTGAGGAGCGCGAGCGACTGCCCGACGCGGAGCGCCACCGGGTGCCGGTGCCGGTGCTGCTGGGCGCCGGGAGCTGGGACCCGGAACGGCAGCCGCTCACGGACTGGCTCGCCGGTCAACTCCACTGCCGTTACCCGCTGTTGCGCCTTCCCGAGTACGGGCAGGGCGCCGCCGGGCAGTTGGTGCGCGAACGCCGGGTCGCGCTGTTCCTCGAATCGTTCGACGAGATGGACGCGCGGCTGTGGGCCGAGGCGTTCCGGCAGCTCGACGCGGCGCGGTTGCGCATCGTGCTGTTCGCGCGCAGTGCGGAGTACGTGCGGGCCGCGCCCCACGGCGCGCCGACCGGCCCGGCGGCCCTGGAGTTATTGCCGCTGACCGGCCGGGACGCCGCCGACTTCCTCACCCTGCGCCTCCAGCCGCTCGCCGCGCCGTGGCAGCCGCTCGTACGGCACCTGCGGCAGGAGCGCGGCGACGCGGTGACCGAGGCACTGGCCAGGCCGCTGACGCTGCGTCTGCTGGTCGATGTGTACCGCAAGGACCCGGCCGGCCTCGCGCACTGGCTCGACCGGCGGCTGGCGGTCGGCGCCCGCGGCACGCCGGCGGAGATCGAGGCCGAGCTCATGGACCGGCTGCTCCAGGTCGCTTACCGGCCGGGTGGCTCACGCGGCTGGGACGTGCCGGCCGAGCGCGCGCGGGAGTGGCTGCGGTACGTCGCCCGGGGCATGCACGCCCACGGCGATCTCGACTGGCGGCGGATGCCGGAGGTAGAGCGGGCCGTCCCGCGCGTCCTGGCCTTCGGCGCGGTCGGCGTGGCGGCCGGGGCCCTGGTGGGGGCCGTGGTCTTCAGCCCGCTCGGCCAACAGCGGGTCCTCGGCCGGGGCGGCGTGGCCGTGGGCGCCCTGTGGATCGGGTTGTTGGGCCTGGTCTACGGGCTGGTGACGGGGGCCATCGCGGAGCGCAGGGGCCGGCATCCGCCCCGGGTCGGCGCGCCGGTGCTGCCGGCGTGGCGGCGCTCGATCAATCCGGCGACGGCCGCCCTGGTGGCACTGATCGTGGGCAGCCAGTGCGCGGTGGAGGCCCGTGCGCAGGGGCTGGGGCCGGTGGGGTACCCGTTCTTCCTGCTCGCCGCCGCCCTGGGCAGCGGGGTGACGGCTGGCCTTGCGGCCACGGCCGGCCGCACGGCGTGGGGCAGCGGTGCAGGGCGGCGGGTGCGGGCGGTGCGCGGCGCGTTCCCGGCCTCGGCCGTGCTGGCCGCGGGGCTGCCGATCGGCACCGCGCACTGGCTGAGCGGCGGGGCGGCGGCCGGGCTGTTGGCGGGCGTGTTGGGGGCGGTGAGCGTGGGATTGATGGTCGGGGCCAGCCGGCCGGTCGTCGGTGTGGGGGCACGGACCCATCCGCACGGCTCGTGGCGGGAGGACCGGCGCCGGGCGCTGGTCTTCGGCGTGCTCTTCGGCATCGGCCCCGGGGTGGCGCTCGGCCTCCAGAACGGCCTGGCCGGCACGCCGCGCCACGGGGTGGTGGCCGGGCTGGTGACGGGGGTCTGTACGGCCCTGCTGATCGGCCTGGCGGGCAGCGCAGCCGCCCACGACTTCTGGCGCACCACGGCGCTCTTCGTCCAGTTGCGCTGTCGGGGGCGGTTCCCGGCGCGCGGCATGGCGTTCCTCCATGACGCGTATGCACGGGGCGTCCTGCGCGCGGACGGGCCGCGCTACCAATTCCGGCACGCATTGCTGCGGGAACGGTTGCGGCAGGCGGATCGGCGGGGCGGGTAGCGGGTGGCGTACGCGGGGTGGGCGGCCTATTTGAGGGCGCCGGCGGTGAGGCCGGCTTGGACCTGGCGTTGGAAGATGATGTACACCGCAAGGACCGGCAGCATGGCGATCAGCAGGCCGGAGAAGAGCACCGCCCAATCGCCTTTGTAGCCCTGGGACACGGCGAGTTCCACCAGTCCTTGCGGGAGGAGCTTGTCCTTGTCGTCGCCCTGGTTCAGTACGTAGGGCAGCATGTACTGGTTCCACTGGCCGAGGAAGTTGAAGATCCCGATGCTGATCAGTCCCGGCTTGGCCATCGGCAGCATGACCTGGAAGAACGTGCGGGTGTGGGAGGCGCCGTCGAGCATGGCGGCCTCCGCGACGGAGGTCGGCAGCGTCCTGAAGAACGAGGTCAGGAAGAACACCGTGAACGGCAGCGAGTACGCGATGTAGACCAGGATCAACCCGTGCTTGGTGTTGAGCAATTCCATGTTCTGCAACACGAAGTACAGCGGGACCAGCGCCAGCACGATGGGAAAGCTCATGCCGCCCACGAACAGGAAGTAGATGAACCGGTTCCCGCGGAATTCGAATCGGGCCAGTACGTAGGCGGCCATCGCGCCCAGCAGCATCGTGCCGAAGAGCGAACCAGCCACTACCACGGCCGAGTTCAGGAAGTACCGGCCCATGTTCGCGGTCTGCCACGCGTCCGACCAGTTTCCGAAGTGCAACGAGGACGGCAGCGACCAGGGCGAGGTGAAGATCTCCTTGTCCGTCTTCAAGGAACTCATCGCCGCCCACAGCAGCGGCATCGTCACCAACAGGCCCCACACGGCCAGGATTCCGTGCGAGAAGACGTTCAACACACCGCCCGCGTAATCCCTGCGCCGTCGGGGGGTCTCGGTCACCGCCGGCGCCCCAGCGGGCGGCTGTTCCTTCTGTACGTGCTGGTCGTGCGGCGCGTCCAGTGGCCCTGGCATGCCGACCAACTCCTTGGACGAGAGTTCTCCGTTCATGCGCTCCACTCCCCACCACGGGTCGGACAGAAAGGGGCGCGGTCACCGGGTCCGTGCGGTGCCCGCATGTCAGAACTCCAGCCTTTCGCGGCGGCCGAGCCGCATGACGATCGCGGCGAAGATCATCGTGACGATCAACAGGGCCACGCCCAGCGCCGTCCCGTAACCCGCCTGCCCGTCCTGAATGCCCTTCGTGTACACGAACCACGTCAGGACCTCGGTCGAATAGTCAGGACCACCAGGGCCGACCGTCATGATCTGCACCACGGCGAACGAGTCCAACGCCAGGATTCCCATGTACACCCAACCGGTCTGCACCGTGTCCCACAGCAGTGGCAACGTGATCCGGAAGAACGTCGTGAACCGGTTCGCCCCGTCGAGCAGGGCCGCCTCGTAGAAATCCCGCGGAATCGTGCTCATCGCGGCCGAGAACAACACCACGTAGAACCCGACGTTGCTCCACACCATCACCGCCATGACACACCACAGCGCCAACTCCGGATCACCCAACCAGTCAGGCTGCACCGAATCCAACCCGATACCGGAAAGGAACGAGTTCAACGCACCACTGTTCGGGTTGTACGCGAACTGGAAGATCAGCGCCACGATCGCGATCGACAGCACCTGCGGAAAGAAATACACCACCTTGTACACGGCAGATCCCTGCACACCCGACACCACCGCGCCCTTGCGCCGCCCGCCCACATTCAGCATGAAGGCAAAGAAAAGCCCCATGCCGAGCGTCACGAGCGGCAACACGAGCAACAACACCAGATTGTTCCGCAAGGCATGCCAGAAGACGTCGTCATGCCACATCTTGCGGTAGTTGTCGAACCCCACCATCTTGAGGTCCGAGCTCAACCCGCTCCAGTTCGTGAACGAATAGTAGATGGCCTGGACGAACGGCGAGAGAACGAACACCGCATAGATCGCCAGAGGCAGGGCCAAGAACCCCACGATGAAGCCGTACTTACCGTGCCGCACTGCTACCGACCCCACTTCCCGCCCGCGAGAAACGGCCTGACCCACACCCGACCCGACCGGCGCGGATTTCTTTGCACCTAGCGGTGCCGGTACTTCCGCACCGCATCGTCCCGAGCGGTCTCGTCAGCGAACTTCTGGCACTTGGCCATGCACTCCTTGGGCGACAGGCGGCCCGCCATCATCTCGCCCAGTGCCGCCGTGCCGATCTTCTCCTTCTGCAAGCGCACGTACCAGTCCTGGAGCCGCGGATTCACCACGTTCGGCCCCGCCTTCGTCCACAACTCCTGTGCCGACGCCAGCCCCGGAGCGAGCTTCAGTCCTTCGGTGCCACCGTTCAGCGAGGACAGGGACGACACCCGCTTGATGAAGGTCTGCGTCGACTTCTCGCCCAGCATGATCCGCAGCAACTCCATGCCGCCCTGCGGGTTCTTCGCGTTCTTCGGCACGATGAACGGCTCACCGCCCGAGGCCCAGATCGTCCCGAACGGCAGCTTGTCGCTGGAATCCAGCGAGGACGGTGCGCCCACCGCCATGTCGAAGTTCTTCGGCGTCGTCTTCTTCGTCTCGTTCTCCACCCACGAACCGTTCGGGATGAAGAGGGCCTTGCCCTCGTTCCACGCCACCTGCGACTGGACGTGGTCAAGGCCAGGCGTGCCCTTGAGGATGTACCCCTTGCTCTGCAATTCGTGGTACGCCTCGAACGCCGACTTCACCGCGTCCTGTTTCCAGGCGTTCGGCTCCAGGTTGTCGATCGCGTCCAGCACCTCGCGACCGCCGATCTTCGCGATGAACGGATACAGGCTGAACGGCAGGTAGTACGGGTACTTCCCCGGATACGTCCACCCCGCGATCCCCTGCTTCTTCGCGTCCTCGCACAGCTTGAGCATGGCGTCCCAGTCCTGCGGGTACTCCCAGCCGTGCTTCGCCAACAGCGACTTCGAATACCACACCCCGTAGATCGTGTAGGCGTAGTACAGGACCCAGACCTCGTCCCCGTCGAACTGCCCCATCTCCACCACGCCGGGCCGCAGCGTGTCCCGTACCTTCTTCTTCGGATCGTCCAGGGACGGCGCGTCCAAAAGCGCCCGCAGGTCCGTCAACTGCTCCTTGGAGACCAGCGTCCCGAAATCCATCTGTTCCGCGCCCGAGTTGTCGATCAGATCCGGCGGCGTGCCCCCGTTGAACCGGGGAGCCAACCGTGCCTGGATCTTCTGTGTCGCCGTGTGCTTGATCTTCCCGTCCGTCTTCGGATAAGCCGCCACGTACTGCGCCTCAGCCGCCTTCGCGTACTCATCACCAAAGCCGCCGTCGAAAATGACGACGTCAAGCCCCGCGCCCTCGTTGACCGCCAGCGGATTCTTCGCCGATTTCTGCCCCTTGGCGACCTGCTGGGTGTGGTTGCCGCCGCTCGTCGCGCAGCCGCTGAGGGCCGTGACGGCGGGAAGGGCGAGGATTCCGGCGGCGGTGGCCTGCTTGATGAGGGCGCGCCGTCCAAGGTCGATGGGTGTCATGCTCACGCCTCGCCTTCTCCAGGGTGTCGCGGTGACCGGCCCGACCCTGCGCACTCGCGCAAGGACGTGGGCGGGTCCATGGACGCCGACCCGCCGCTCATCGGCCCCACCGGGCCGCGACCGGCTGCGGGGGGGGGGGGGGGGGGGGCTGTGGGGGCCCCCCGCCGCTGTTGGGCCTGGGTGTTATTGCGGTTAGGGCCGGCCGGCCGCTGGTCGCCGGCCCGTACTCGGCGACCCGAAGGTGACCACGGCCCGCAGGACGGTGTTCTGCGGGCGGGTCACACCACGTCCACCGAGGGGTGGTCGCCGACCCGTTTCACCAGTAATGAGCAGTGCCGTATCTGGGGGCAGGTCCGAAAGGACCGGCCCCCAGCGCTTTTCTGCCGCCCGGCCGGGGCGCGTTGCCCCCGCCGTACGCGAACGGCGGGGCTATCGTCTGCGGGTGGACCAGACGTCACATGAACCGGCTGAACCGGCGCCGTCCGACGGCGAGACCCGCACCTGCGCCCGCTGCGGCACCACCGCCCACGGCACGCCGCCCACCTGGACGTATTCCATGGAGAACGGAAGACGCAGCTACTTCTGCGACGCCTGCGCCCGCGAGAACATCCGAGCCATCGAGGGCCGGCTCGACTCGGTCTGGTGGTAGCGGGGGACATCCCGACGGTGCGGCCGGGGCTCCCGACGGTGCGTCCTCACCCGCGTTGCAGTACGGGCCCTGCCATGGGCCCCGCCGGGGAACGAGCCAGCGAATGAGCCGGTCAGCCGGCCAGAACGACCGGCACCAGCGGATGGGTGCTCATGGACGGGCGCTCACGGGCAGGCGCCCGCGCAACGGTGCGGGGCAGGGGAACGGATCGGCGGCTGCGGGCCGCGATGCTGCTGGGTGGCCGGTGGCCGGTGGCGCGTTGGCGGGAGCGGGGGAGCGGGGGTGGTTGGGTTGCTGGTGGCCCGGGGCGGGGGCCCGGGCCGGAGCCAGGAACCGTCAGGCCGGGGTCTCCTCCGTGACGCCGTGCTCCAGCGTCGTCGCGACGGGCTTCGTCAGCTCCACTACCTCGGCAGCCTTGGCCGTGGACGCCGGGGCGGGCTCTACCGCCTCTGCCACCGCCGCTGCCCCCGTCGGCTCCGCGGCTTCCGTAGCCTCCGCGGGCCGTGCCGCATCCTCGGTCTCGACCGCCGGCACGGCCGCCGGCGTCGTACGTGTCGTCGTAGCCACCGCAGTGGACCCGGCCGCCTCGGACGTGGACCCGGCCGCCTCAGACATGGGCTCAGCCGCTTCGAACCCGTCCTCCTCCACCACGGCGAAGCCCGGCACCCATGCCTCGATCTCGTCCCGCATCCGTACCGTCGCGCCGAGTTGGGAGAGCACGCCGATGGTGCTCATGCTGACGCGGTGGATCAGCAGGTAGGACGGCGGCAGGTTGAGCTGTCGGCCGAGGTCGTACGAGGGGGAGCGGCGGTCGGCCAGTGTCGTCGCCTGGCCGCGAATCCACTCGCGGGTGAAGGTGAACTCCTCCTGCTGGGCCGGTTCGATGATGGGCAACAGGTACTCCATCAGGGCCTCCGAGTCGAGCTGGAGGTCCTGCCTGATGAAGCCCTCCTCGCGCAGCAACTCCTGGACCTCGTCGCCCTCGCCGTCCAGCAGCATGCGCAGGGTGACCCCGATGTGGGGCGGCAGTCCCTCGGGCAGCCGGTCGACCGTGCCGAAGTCCATCACGCCCAGCTTCCACTTCTCCGGCGGCCCGTCCGCGGCGTCGCCGACCACCAGCCGGAAGTTGCCCGGGTGCGGGTCCGCGTGCAGCAACCCCGTGCGGGCCACGCCGGAGAAGAGGAACAGGGTGAGCAATTGCCCGGCGCGGTCCCGCTGCTCGCGCGTGCCGTTCGCTATCACCTCGGAGAGCGGTATGCCCTCCATCCACTCGGTGATCAGTACCTGGTCGGACTGGTGCACCACGCCCGGCACAGTGAAGTCCGGGTCACCGACGAACTCCTCCGCGTAGATGCACTGGGCCTCCGCCTCCAGTTCGTAGTCCAACTCCTCGGCTACCCGGTTGCGCAGTTCGGCGATGAGCGGCTTGATCTCGATCCCGGGCATCAGGGGGCCCAGGAGGCGGGAGAAGCGGCCCAGTTGGGTGAGGTCGGAGAGCAGGGCCTCGCCGGCGCCGGGATACTGCACCTTGACCGCGACGTCGCGGCCGTCGTGCCAGACGGCCCGGTGCACCTGGCCGATCGAGGCGGCGGCTGCCGGCTTGTCGCTGAACTCCAGGAACAGGTCGCGCCAGTCCGCACCGAGCCGGTCCGCCAGTGCCGCGTGCACCGAACGGGTGGGCATCGGAGGCGCGGCCTCCTGGAGCTTGGTGAGCGCCGCGCGGTACGGCTTGGCGATCTCCTCCGGCAGGGCGGACTCGAAGACCGACATGGCCTGGCCGAGCTTCATCGCACCGCCCTTGAGCTCGCCGAGTACCTTGAACAACTGCTCGGCCGTGCGCTGTTGCAACTCTCGTGCGACGATCTCCGCGGGCCGGCCCCCGATGCGTTTGCCCAGGCCCCAGGTGGCTCGCCCCGCGAACGTCAGTGGCAAGGCTGCCAACTTCGCGGTGCGGGTGACCGCTTTGCGGGGTAGATCAGACATGCGCCCCTCCAACTCCAACTGAGTTCTCCCGGGGCGGACCCCGGACCCCCGTCGTCCACCCAGCGGACGCCGGTTTACCCGGACATTGTCGCCTGCGGCCTCGCACTCCTCGATGAATACCCCGTAACCGGAGCGGTCATCGTGCCGCACGCGCAGTTCGGATGCGGCTCGATGGACCGCACGTCCCAGGCTAGCCCCGGCAAGGTCAGCTCCCAGCGGGCCCCCACGGCGGGCAGCGCCCCGCCGTCCAGGTAGGCCAGGGCCCGCGCGACGGTCAGCCCCGCCACGGTCGTCGCCAGTGCCGCGTCGCACGGCGGTGCGGGAGCTCGGCGCCCCGACTGCCACTGGGCCAGCAGACGCGGCCAGCCGGGCTCGCGCTCCGCCCGCCACAGCGCCATGCAGGCCGCACAGCACGTGACGCCTGGCACGACCAGCGGGCCCACGACGCCGGTGCCCTCCAGGACGCCGGCGTACAGGTGCGGGATGCCCGAGGAGATCAACAACTCGGCCGCGGCGGGCTGCGGTGCGTACGCGGCGAGCCCGTCGCGCGGGGCGATGACCACCAGGTGCAGTTCGTCGATCGGGGACGCATCCGGCAACGCAGTGTGGGGGTCGGGCCACCCGTCAGCCGGGGCAGCCAGGGCAGACGAGCCACCAGGACCAACCAGGCCCGAGCCAGCCGGGCCAATCGGGTCACCAGGACCAGTCGGGCCGACAGAGCCAGCCGGGCCGGCCGGCTCACCAAAGCCACCCGAGCCAGCCGGCGCAGCCGGAGCGTAGGGACTACCTGGCAGATCCGCCCACTGCTCCGCCCCGTCAGCGGTTGGGGCCGAGGCCGGGCCCGTGGGTGGGGCGGCGTGTCGTCCCGCGGTGCGCCGGCCGGTGCGGGGCGCGGGGCGGTGGGTTGGCGCGCACTCCCGTACGAGGCGGCGCCCCGCGGCCTCCCTGCGCTCGCCGATCTCGGTGGCGGCGATCCCGGCTGGCAGGACGTCCCAGGGCTCGACACGGCCACCGTCCATCACCTCCACCCGGCCCACCCCGGAGGCCGACAGCAAGGCCGCCACCGCGGCGCCGACCCGGCCCGCTCCCCGCACCTGGACCCGCGCCGCCCGCCTGGCCCCCAGCAACCGCAGGCCGGCGGCGGGCTGCGGATGGAGCACGGTGAGCGCCGCCAGGTCGCCGCGCAGCCGCTCGCGCGCCCTCGGGTCGTCCTGGAGCGCCGCGGCGCCGTCCTCCCGGGCCAGCGGATCGTCGACGAGACCGGCCGCGACGAGCCGCGCCACCACGGCGTCGGCCTTGCCCTCCGGCAGCCCCAGCGACCTGGCCTGTTGGCGCAGCAGTGGCATTCCCCGGGTGCCGTCGAGCAGGGTGAGGAAGCTGCCGGTGGCCGTATCGAGCGGGCCGAGCAGCACCGCATGGGCCTCGGTGATGCCGAACTGCACGGTGTCCCGGCTGCGCCACGCCCTGCGCAGGGCCGGCTTGAGCCGTGGGTGCGTCGGCAGTTCTCCGGCCGGGACGGTCCACGGCGCAGCCGCGCCCGCCGCGCCCGCCGCACCCGGCGGGGCCGCCGCGCCTAATGAGGCAGGCGAGGCTGGAGGTCCGGCTGGCCTCGATGGTTGGCCCCTTCGATGGGCCGCGGCCCGGAGACCGGCACCGTCACCCCGGGAGCGGCCGACCGGCGGGGCACCGGGCGGAGACAGCGGAGTCGTGGGCGAGGCGTCCCGTGGGGGCAGCGGAGGCGTGGACGGGGCGCGTGGTGGGGGAGTGGGCGAGGGGGCGCCGCCGGGGCGTGGCGGCGTCGGTGCTTCGGAGCGCGGTGTCCTGGTCCGGGGCTCCGGCCGGCCCGGCGCACGGGGCGGCGGGGCGGCGTGTCGGGCGGTGGGCGAGGTGGACGGGTGCGTGGGCATGGGCGGGGGTGCGGGCGTGGGGGCGGGTGTGCCGCGGGGCCGGGCATGGCGCCGGCCGTGGGGTGGTGCCTGTGGGGACCTGCCTCCCGACGGGGCCGCGGGGCCCCCCCCCCCGGGGGGGCCCCGGGCCCCCCCCGCGGCGGGGGCGCGCCCCTTTGCCCTTCCCGTTCGCCCTCCTCACCGCATCGGCACATCCGTAACGCGCCTCCCCCACGCCCCACCACCACCGCGTACGCACCCGCCCCTCCCCCCACCCCCATCACGGCGCTCGACCACTCGAACCGGTGGCGTCCCGGCCCCGCAAACATCCGGCAACGTCCGGCCGACGCGCTCGCGAATGCGATGCTGGTGGTGGGTCCGCGCCCGGTTGGTGCGCGGACCCATGCACACCGTCGACACCGGTCCGTACGGCCACGCGGCAGCACGTCCGCACGCCGACCGCACCGGTGCGGCGCCGGCCCGGCGCCATGGCGGGCAGTACGACGACGTACGGACGACACCGGTGCCGCCGGGCACGGCGCGCACGGTGGCCACGGGTGGGAGGACCATGATGGCGAGCGGTACGGCGGGGGTCGCCGAGGGGCGGCCGATGCGTGCTGACGCGCGCCGCAACTACGAACGGCTGCTGGCCGAGGCGCGGACGGCGTTCACCGAGCGCGGCACCGACGCCTCACTTGAGGAGATCGCACGGCGGGCGGGGGTGGGCATCGGCACTCTCTACCGCCACTTCCCGCACCGCACGGCCCTGATGAGCGCGGTCTTCAAGGACGAGGTCGAAGCGCTGCTGGCCCGCTCCCGCGAACTGCTCGCCGCGCCCCAGCCGTGCACGGCCCTGCTGGAGTGGCTGCGCGCGATCGTCACCCACGCCAGCACCTACCGCGGCCTGTCCCGGGCGCTGATGGCCGCCCAGAGCGACGACGGCTCGGCGCTCTCCCGGTGCAGCATGCCGATGCTCGCGGCCGGCAGCCAACTGCTCGACCGGGCGCAGCGGGCCGGTGCCGTACGGCCCGGGGTCGACATCGGCGACCTGATGCAACTCACCAACGCCATCGCGCTGGCCGTCGAACAGTCCCCCGACGACCCCGAGTTGGCGGACCGACTGCTCACCCTCACCCTGCGCGGCATCAGGGCACACCCCGCCGACCCCGGCACCACACGACCGGCCGACCCGGCAGCCCCGGCGTAACCGAACCACCCGGCCACCACATCGAGCGCCCCCAGCCATCCGCGCGCCCCTACGACACTCCAGCGCCGGCGGCCACCCCACTGCTCCCACCCGGCCCTGACGCCGCCCAGCGCTCCCGCGACACGGCTCCCGTACGTCCGCTCAGCTCGACCGCCCGCCCGGCGGAGGCACTTCGGCGCCTGCGGGCACCCGCTACCCGGCGCGTACGGGCATCACGAACCACCCGCTCAGGCGATGCCCCAGGCACCGAAACGCGCCCCGCTCGCCCACCGGGCACACCCGAGCCCCCGCCAGAATCCGTACGGGGACGAGCCGTTCACCCCGGGCTGCCGGAGGCGCACGCTGCGCGGGCGGCGGGGCCGGGGCAACCGCACCGTGCAGCCGCACCGGGGCCGGGTACGAGCGCCAAGACAGGGCGGGGCGGGAGGGGAGGGCCAGGGGCAGCCTCGGGCCGGGGCCGCAGGCGAGCCCGGGCTGGCGGAAGAGACCGGCGGCAAGGCGAAGTCCGGCCCGGAGGAGAGACCAGCGGCAAGACCAAGGCCAGGCGCATCACGCCTGGTCAGAGCGGCGGGGCGGACACATGGCGCCGTCCCGTGGGCGTCGTGTCGCCCACGGGTCGGTGACCTGCCCCGGGCGGTCGCCCGGGGCAGGGAATCAGCGTCGGCGTGGCGCCAGATCGGCGACCCGGCCGCCGAGTTGCTGGTCGGACAAGGAGACCGGGCCGCGCATGCCCGGGCCGCCGGGGGCGGTGGGCGGGTGCGTACGGCGCGGCCCCGGCAGCGGCATGTCGCGACGGGGTGGCCGTCCCGCGGGGCCCGGGCCATCGGGTCGGCCCGCCCCCGGGCCGGGCGCCCCCCCCCCCCCGCCCCGGGGGGGGGGGGGGTGGGGCCCCCCCCCCCCCCGGGGGGGGGGGGCCGGGGGGGGGGGGGGGGGGGGGGTGGGGGGG